>OMJA01000329.1 GCA_900299245.1 Nitrospiraceae bacterium
GGTTGTGGGGACCGGCCGTAGCCGGAGATCGCGGTCATATGAAGCTCCTTACTCACCTCTCTGGATGAGCATTAAAGGCAGCTGGATCTTACTGGGGCAGGCGCTGGCTGTCAAGCTCGGCAAATCCAATCCGAGCGCCGAGTCTACCTTACGCCTGTAGGTAATCGGGCGACATAACCCCTTTTCCTAATACGCGGCACAACTCAGCTACTGAATCAGGCTCGGACGGCAAGGGGTTGGTGCATTTCCGATGAAGCCAAGTCTGTTTTGCCAAGATAAGACTCGCGACACATCTTTTTGGGCTCTTCCCGAAACTATTGGCGGAACTCTCAAGCAGATTTCGCCACTCTCCAGTTAACAGTTCTGCACAGTGCAACAAAAGAGCAGCCATAAGAAGGATCAATAGAGACAAGCGTCAGATCACGGCTAGATTGATCTAAACTTAGCTTCGATGGGGCTGTTGAAGGAAGGGCGGCCTTACTGTTCGTCCAACTGGCAGGCTCCTTTCCACACGGCAAGCTGATCCAGTTTTCCCAGCTTGATCAGATAGGCTTCATCGATGGGAAGAGAGGCGGCTTCCCCGCCGGCAGACTGCTCGCTCTCAGCCAGCACGTTGGCCACATGCACCGCGGTGAGCGGGCTGAACGCCAGCTCATCGAAATCGGATGGCCAGCCCCTAATTCTCACAGTACGCTAAGGACAGCAAGAGCGCTTTCTAAAAGGGGTTTTAGTTGAATTAGGTATCAAGAAGAGAGATTATCTCACCGTGACGCTCACCTCAGCGAAGAGAGACCTTCTCACGCGCAGAAAGGGTCGCCGGATAGTCAACGTCAACTGCTGCCACCTGAATGTTTTGCACACAACCCGCATGATACGAACCACTAAGAACACGGCACCCTCACGAAGTCTGATCCCCCATCGCTGCCCGGCACAGGCCGCTGTGGTGCGATTTGCCCGGACACATCCACGGCTCGGTCTCGTCGAGGTGCGCGCATGAGCATCATCGTGACGGGCGGAGCCGGATTCATCGGAGCCAACTTTGTTCTAGACTGGCTTCGCCGGCATGACGAAACGATCATCAATCTGGATAAGCTGACCTATGCCGGCAATCTTGAAAGTTTAGCGTCGCTTGAAGGAAATGCGCGGCATCAGTTCGTTCGGGGAGAGATCGGCGACAGCGCCCTCGTGGGCCAATTGCTGACCCGACACCAGCCGCGCGCGATCATCAACTTTGCCGCCGAAAGCCATGTCGATCGCTCCATCGACGGGCCGGAGGAATTCATCCAGACCAACATTGTGGGCACATTCCGTCTACTCGACGCCGCCCGCCACTATTGGGCCGATCTGCCGGCTGAAGACAAAGCCCGATTCCGCTTCCTCCATGTCTCCACCGACGAAGTCTACGGCTCTCTTGAGCATAATGAGCCGGCCTTCACCGAAATACGTCGATACGAGCCCAATAGTCCTTACTCAGCCAGCAAGGCGGCCTCCGATCATCTGGTTCGCGCCTATCACCATACATATGGATTGCCGGTATTGACGACGAACTGCTCCAATAATTATGGCCCGTTCCAATTTCCAGAAAAGCTCATTCCTCTGGTCATCCACAACGCATTGGCGGGAAAACCCTTGCCCATCTATGGGGATGGCCAGCAGGTGCGTGACTGGCTGTACGTAGAAGACCATTGCCGTGCAATTCGGCGGGTCTTGGAGGCTGGACGTATCGGCGAGACGTATAACATCGGAGGCGGCAGCCAACAGGTCAATCTGGACGTCGTACGTACCCTCTGCTCGCAACTCGATACGCTTCTACCCAGAAGCGACGGGAACAGTTATCAGAAGCAGATTACGTTCGTGAAAGATCGCCCGGGCCATGACAGACGGTATGCCATCGATGCTACGAAAATTGATCGTGAGCTGGGGTGGAAACCTGCGGAAACCTTCGAAACCGGCATACAGAAAACAGTGCGCTGGTATCTTGCCAACCAGCCATGGGTCAAGAATGTGACAAGCGGAGCGTATCGCTCGTGGGTGGAGAGGCAGTATCACGCATGAAGATCCTCTTGTTTGGAAAAGAGGGCCAGGTCGGTTGGGAACTGCAGCGATCCCTCTTGACCGTGGGCGACATCATCGCCTCTGAACAACATGAACTGGACTTCGAAAACCGGGATGCTGTGCGCGGGTGGGTCCGCCGGCATGAGCCGAACATTATTGTGAACGCCGCGGCCTACACCGCGGTAGATCGGGCGGAATCAGAGCCGGACAAGGCCCGCCGGATCAATGCTGATGCAGTCGGTATCCTCGCGGAAGAGGCCCACCGCCTCGATGCCTGGCTGGTCCATTATTCGACGGACTATGTCTTTGACGGCACGAAGAACGGACCCTATCGGGAAGACGATCTCCCTAACCCGCTTTCCGTCTATGGAATGACCAAGCTGGAAGGCGAAACTCGTATCCGTGAGTGCCATACGAAGCATTTCATTTTCCGCACAAGCTGGGTCTTTGCCGCACGCGGAAATAACTTTGCCAAGACCATGCTACGGCTTGCCAAGGAGCGTGACGCCCTTACTGTGATTGCTGATCAGCATGGCGCGCCGACGAGCGCGGAACTGCTCGCTGATGTGACGACGCTCGCACTTCATCAAGCGATCCAAAAGGAAGGCCGCCCTGACCTCGCTGGTACGTATCACCTGGTAGCCCAAGGTGAAACTACCTGGCATGACTATGCGCAATACGTCATCGCCGTGGCGCAGGAAAAGGGGATGGCGCTGAAAACTGCTCCCCAGCACATCCACCCGATCAAAACAGAAGCCTATCCCCTGCCGGCGAAACGGCCGCAAAACTCACGCCTCAACACGTCGAAGCTTACCAGCGTCTTCGGCGTGCACTTGCCGGAGTGGCGCATTCACGTCCACCGACTCATCGAAGAGTTGGCGTTGCAAGGTGGTCTATGAAACGAAAAGGTATCATTCTGGCCGGAGGTACGGGATCCCGGCTTCATCCTGCAACCCTGGCGATATCCAAACAGCTTCTACCCGTCTTCGATAAACCGATGATCTATTACCCGCTCAGCACGCTGATGCTGGCGGGAGTTCGCGACATTCTCATCATTTCCACGCCACAGGATACACCCCGGTTTCAACAACTCCTCGGGACCGGCGAGCAATGGGGCATCAACCTCAGCTATGCCGTCCAACCGTCTCCGGACGGGTTGGCGCAGGCATTCATCATCGGCGAATCCTTCCTTGCTAGCAATCCGTCTGTCCTCGTGCTCGGCGACAACATATTTTACGGCCACGACTTCCCACAATTGCTAAACAGCGCTGTGAAACGGAACGATGGCGCTACGGTCTTTGCCTATCACGTACATGATCCGGAACGGTATGGCGTGATTGAATTTGATGCCGCCAGGCAAGCAATCAATCTTGAAGAAAAACCTGCCGTACCCAAGTCAAACTATGCCGTAACCGGGCTCTATTTCTATGACAGCCATGTCGTTGAGCTGGCTAAGCAATTGAAGCCTTCCGCCAGGAATGAGCTTGAGATCACCGATCTCAATCGATTGTATCTTGAGCAACACAAGCTGCACGTCGAAATCATGGGGCGCGGTTATGCCTGGCTGGACACTGGCACTCACGAGTCGGTGCTTGAAGCCGGTCAGTTCATCGCGACGATTGAGCGACGGCAGGGCCTGAAGGTGGCGTGTCTGGAAGAAATCGCCTATCGGAACAGATGGATTGATGCGGCTCAATTGGAACAGCTCGCAGAATCCCTCGTGAAAAGCGGATATGGACGTTATTTATTGCGGGTGCTGAAAGAGCCGCTGTTCTAATTCGCAGCAAGAAAGGCAACGGGGCATTGACTCAGCTATGCATATTCTTCCGCTGGCAATAGAGGGCGTCGTGATCATCGAGCCACGCGTCTTCAGGGATGATCGAGGCTACCTGTTTGAAAGCTTCAACAACAGGGCCTTTGACGAGGCTATCGGCAAACATACGACCTTCGTTCAGGACAATCATTCTTATTCCACGAAGCACGTGTTGCGTGGCCTGCACTATCAAATCAGGCAGCCACAAGGGAAGCTGGTCCGTGTCATCGCCGGAGTCGTGTTCGATGTGGCCGTCGACCTGCGTAAGCGGTCCCCTACTTTCGGACGTTGGGTCGGGGAAATCTTGAGTGCGGAAAACAGGAAGCAAATCTGGATACCCGAAGGTTTCGCCCATGGATTTGTCGTGCTCTCGGACTCTGCCGAGGTTCTGTATAAGACGACAGACTACTGGTCACCGGAAAACGAACGGTGCATCAGGTGGGACGATGCATCACTGGGAATCACCTGGCCCATTGATGGCACGCCGATTCTATCCGCAAAAGACGCACAGGGAATGACATTGCTCGATGCGGAAACCTATCCGTACCCATGATAATCAGACATTGCCGGGGAGATGAGACTACGGGAGTGTTTCTACGAAGACCTCGTACCGCGCTATCGTGAGTTCTCAAATTTCATGCACATCGTCCCACGATTAAAGGAACAGGCAAAATCAAGTGGCCCTTCGCGCTTGAGGGATGTCCGCCCCCCTCTACAAAACGCTGCTGCTCGCTGATATCGTCCCACTACTCATCCGGCAGGCAGACTGCTTTCCAGGCGGCAAGCTGATCCAGTTTTCCCAGCTTGGTCAGGTAGGCTGCATCGATGGGAAGAGATGCGGCTTCCCCTCCTGCAGGCTGCGCGTTTTCAGCCTGCACGTTGGCCACATGCACCGCCGTGAGCGGGCTGAACGCCAACTCGTCGCAGGCGGATGGCCGATGGTGATACGCGACGGCTTCAACGATCGGTTCACCGACACCCCACAATCCCAGCAGATAGGCCCCGACTTCGGCGTGGGTGACGCCGAAGACCTCCTGCTCCGCCTGCCAGTCGAACAGGCCCTTGTCCTTCTGAAGCACCAACACCTGTCTGTACCCGTCAGGCAGGTTACTCGCCAACACCAGCATGCCGATATCGTGCAGCAAGCCCGCCGTAAAGGCATCGTCGATCAGGGTCTGAGGCGCGCGCTCCTCCTTTGCGATCGCCTTCGCGTAGCCGCTGGTTTTCAGTCCGTGTTGCCACAGCGCCTCAAGCGAAAAGCCCGGCAGTGCTTTGGCATCGAACTGGGAAAACGCCTGCATGGACAGCACGAGGGCCCGGATCGTGTCGCTGCCGAGCAACGCGACGGCCTGCTCGGGATTCGACACGGTCGTGCGCAATCCGAAAAAGGCGGAGTTCACCAGTTGAAGAATCTTCGTCACCATCGCCATATCTTTGGAGATGATCCTGGCGATCTTCTTGAGCGACGCATCTCCGGAATGGATTTCATCCATCAATTCTTTGTACAGGACGGGAAGGCTGGGGAGACTTTTGAGATTCGTGACGATCTTGCGCACGTTGTCGTCCGACAACAACGCCCGCAGCCCGCAGGCGCGGGTCATGATCGACCGCAAGAGCTGCGCGTCGATGGGTTTTTCAAGAAACTGATGCGCCAGATCGGTCGAACGCAGCCCCAGGCTCTGCCCCTGCTGCCCCGAGAAGGCAATGCGCACCATCTGCGGATACCGGGTCTTGGCTTCCTTCAGGAGTTGGAAGCCGTCCATTCCCGGCATGATCATGTCGGTCGCCAGCACATCGAACGCATCCTGTTCCAATGCGGCCAACGCCTCCGGCGCGCTTTCCACAAAGCGCATGTCCCACTCGCCCTTGATCGGATCGAGCGTGCGCTTCAACATGCGCAGGACTTCCGGCATGTCATCCACGAATAAGACTTTCCGCATGGCTCCTCCCTTCCGGCGTGCCGAACCACTACCTGTATCGGCGTGAGGCGAAAACTCTTGAGGGCATCCGGAGGGACTGGGTTAGGGGCGCTTGATTTCTTCGAGCGAGAACTGTTTCGGCAGCATGACGGGCAGCACCAATCCGATGGGATCACCGCGCCTGATGGTCGTGGGTTTGTGGAGTTGGAGCAGAAAATTGGCTGTGAAGGCCTCGTAGTCCGGCAGCCATTCATACTGGTTCGGCGTCCGCTTGTACTCCTGGGTCTTAATGCCTTCCCAGATAGCATAGGTGCGCTCGGGATAATGATAGAAGTGGTTGGGAATGTCCTTCATCATCAACCCGACGTGTTTGGGATAGTAAAAGCGAATTCCGCAGCAGAGTTTGGGGTAGCCGCTGTTGAGGATCAGATCGACGTAGGTCCCGGAGAACGATTTATAGCCCAGCAGCCGCTCTTCCGGCTGGATGGGCGGCGATTGCCACCGCACTCCTTCAGCCGTCCGCCGCAACTTGACATCAGCCGGGCAGCGGATCAACCAGCCATAACTGCCGACGGTGCGGACCGGTCCGCAATCGTCCGGGAGCACTTTGTACCCGCTGGCGGCAAGCGCGCGCTGCTCATCCAGCGTCATGTTGTTCAACATCGGGCGATGCGGATTGAAATCCAGCTTCAACCGCTCCGGTGCGAACGCGGTCGAATATTCCCGTTCCCAGTAGATGACGACTTTGTCGCCGCCATCCTCAGCCGGACCCTGCTCTGTGACCGGTTCACTCATAGGTCTGACAGTAATCGATGGAGACGGATCAACGCAAGGGGCAAGGGGATGGCTCTAGGCCCGGCGCACATGAAACAGCGTCAGTCCGCTCCGCAGCCTGGCCTTCGGCAGAATCGTCCTATGCATGGCAAACGTCGGGAGACGCTCAACCGCTTCTTCCCAGCACCGCTGCAAACCGGCCCGGCTCAGTTCGTCGCCTGCCCGTGCCGGCCCTACGATGAACGCATTGCCGCCGGCTTTCATGCGCTGCGCGAGGTTGCGCACCCGCGCCGCCAGAGCACTTGCCTGTTCAAACTCGGCATACGGAAGCCAGGCATACACGAGATCATACGATCCGGCTTGGGAGGTGACGGGCGATACGATGAATCGGGTTCGCTGCAACCATTCCCATCGCTGCAATTCGGCGCACACGGTCCACAGCTGCTGGGCCTGCTTGTAGGCAAAGGGCGGGTGCAAGATGTGCGCAACGACCTCACGCGGGCGATCGAACGGCACGCAGGTTGAAATCACCGCATCCCCGTTGTCGATCAGAATACGTTCCGCTCTCATCACGATCTGCCCGATCTCGCGATCCTGCTCGGCAAGATCCTGTAGATAGTCCGCGACAAACGGCTGAGCCGCCAATTCTCCGACCGGTGTCTCATCCCCAGGATACAAGAGCACCGCTCCAAACACGTCGCCGGCTTGGACGACAGGCACCGCCGGCACGAATACTGAGCGCCAGTCGACCGGACTTGGCGGCGGCACGACCGGAGATGACGTCACTCGTGCCAGTTCGGGTGAGAGCGGCACCACCTGCTTATAATCACGGTCGCTCAGCTGAAGATGTCCGTCGACGATGACGGCCGATCGATCCCAGGCCACCATCCGCCGCCCCTTGGGGTTCACGTACGGCAGCCCCGCAGGCTCGTCGGCGCATGTCACTTTCAGCAACTCCTCTCCCTGTCCCGTCAGACAGAGATGATGTGCTTCATCGAAATAGCGCAGTGGCGGCGCCGGCGCCGGCAGCCACGTGATCTGATGCGAGCGGGAGGGATCCATAAACAATGCCACGGGATCTCTACCGTCGGGTGCCTGGGCGGTAAAGAAACTGCTGAACAATCGAAAGGCCGCTTCAGACGGATAGGTCGGAATCCCGCGATAGCGCAAGGAGCGAGGACTGGGCTGCCCCTCGTTCTGGTCATCATAGAGGCCGCGAATCAATTCAAACGCCGCCGACCCGGTGCCCGGCAGAAGGGATTTGAAGAGTTCGACGACGGGCAGAAAATCGATCTGCTCCCAATGCATCGCCCCCATACAGGACATGAAGCGAGCCGACTCGAACGTGCCGTCCTCCAGCACATAGAAGGCATCTTTCCGGTGCCGGACCGTCGCCTGACCATGGGCATCGATGACCAGATCCTCGTCGCCGTAGAAGAACCGGACCTCTTCGATGGGTACCCGCATGGCCTGCGCCGCCATATGGCGCAGATCCTCCGCCTTCAGGCGCTGCCAGCCCGGCTTGGTGGCCAGATTGAGTCGGGTTTCATTGAGCAGTCCGCCTGGCTTCAACCCGACCCACCGTCCCCAGTCCAGCCGCAGGCGCGCGCGAACCAACACCGTTTGCCCGCGAGGATCTGCGCCCCACTCGCATTCATGCAGCGGGTGGCCCTGAGGATCGGTCGCAAGAAATCTTCGGCCATCGGGTCGGTAGAAGACCAGATGGCCGGTGGCCTGGCGAACGACGCGTCCGCCGGATTGGTCGAAGTGATGCGCCAGGGTCTGATTGGCAGGAAACCGGAGAGAATCGGGAGACGCTAGTGCGGTACGAACAGGGTCGCCAGCCATTTACTCGCGGATCTGGCCGCTCCCCAGGACAATGAACTTCGAGCAGGTGAGTTCTTCCAACCCCATAGGACCACGGGCGTGGATGCGGGAGGTGCTGATGCCGATCTCGGCGCCGAGCCCGAATTGATAGCCGTCATTCAGCCGCGTGGACGCATTCACTAACACCGCCCCGGCATCGACTTCCCGCAAGAACCGCATGGCCCGCTGATAGTTGGTGGTGATGATGGCTTCGGTGTGCTGCGACCCGTATCTGGCGATGTGCTCCATCGCCTCGTCCATGTTCTTCACAACCTTGACGGCCAGGATCAACTCTAAAAACTCTTTTCCAAAATCTTCGTCAGCCGCCGGCTTGGCGGTCGGCAGCAACTGGCACGTTTTCGGACACCCGCGCACCTCCACGTTCGCCGCCTGCAGTTTGTCCATGAGACGCGGTAGAAACGTCCTGGCGATCGTCTGATGAACCAGCAGCGTTTCCATCGCATTGCAGGTCGATGGCCGCTGGGCCTTGGCATTTACACAAATCGCCTCGGCCATGGCCTGATCGGCATCCGCATCCACATAAATGTGGCAAATCCCCGCGTCGTGTTTCACGACGGGAATGGTCGCATGCTCGGCGATCGTCTTCATGAGCGACGGCCCGCCCCGCGGGATAATGAGGTCGATATAGCGATCCTGCTTCAGCAGGACCGGCACCAGTTCCCGATCCGGACGTTCGACAAAACTGATGGCGCCGGGAGGTAAGCCGGCCTTCTCCGCAGCTTCAGCCAATACGGCGGCAATGGCCGTATTCGAATGAATGGCTTCGCTCCCGCCGCGCAACACACAGGCATTGCCGGACTTCAGACAGAGTGCGGCCGAATCGGCGGTGACGTTCGGGCGGGACTCATAGATGATGCCGATGACCCCGATCGGGACACGCACCCGGCCGACCTGCATTCCGTTCGGCCTGGTCCACATCTTCGGCATCTCGCCTAACGGATCCGGCAGCTTGGCAACTTCCCGAATCCCGGCTGACATATCGGCAATCCGCTGCTCGGTGAGCCTGAGGCGATCGGCCATGGCAGCCCTGTCCGGTTCAGTGCCGAAAGCCTCGACATCCTTTTCATTGGCCTCCATGAGGGCGGCCTTCTTCTCATCCAGGGCATCGGCCATGGCGATCAACGCATTGTTTTTCACGACGGTGGACTGCGTGGCCAACCGACCGGCGGCCTGCCTGGCCCGCGTCACCAGTTCATGCACATAGTCCGGGATCGAGAGCGGCGGAACTTCCTCCACATCCTTCGTCTCGGGAGCATCAACGGGGGCTAATTCCTGCTGTTCCTCGTCGGAGATCATGCGCGTCGCCTTCTCTGTGAAAAAGTGAACGGGCGACAGGATACCGCGCGGGTTTGAGGGGGGTCAAGACACCGGTTTTGCGCTTCTATACGCCAGAACGCCCTGCACAGGTTCGTCTACCCTATATCACTTTTCGAAAGTACTCGATGGTTCGCCTGAGTGCATCCTCAAGCGGCACTTGCGGTTCCCACTTGAGCAAAGCGCGAGCACGCTGAATGTCGGGACGTCTGACCTTAGGATCATCGGCAGGCAGCGGATGGTAGGCAATCTGGCTGGAGGAGCCCGTCAAGGCCAACACCATCTTTGCAATTTCCAAGACTGTCAGCTCGCGGGGATTTCCTAAATTGACAGGGTCATGAATGCTATTGACCGCCTTGCCCTGAGGCTGGCTGGTCAGAAATTTTCTATCCGTCCTCTCCTCATGGCTCTTATCGGAGTCGATCATCAACAGAGACAGAATACCCCGCACAAGATCATCAACATAACAAAAACTTCTGGTCTGCGAACCATCGCCAAAAATACTCAGCGGATGCCCTTGCAGGGCTTGCACAATGAAATTCGAGACGACCCGGCCATCCTTGGGCCGCATCCGAGGGCCAAAGGTATTAAATATGCGTACGATTCTCGTATCAACCCCGTGGTATCGGTGATACGCCATGGTGATCGCCTCGGCAAACCGTTTCGCCTCATCATATACACCACGAGGACTGATCGGATTAACATTTCCCCAATAGGACTCCGGTTGAGGATTGACGAGAGGATCCCCATAGACCTCGGAAGTACTCGCTAAAAGAATTCTGGCCCCCTTGGCTTTTGCCAGACCAAGCACCTTATGCGTGCCAAGCGCGCCGACTTTCAACGTTGCAATCGGAAGCTCGAGATAATCCTGGGGGCTGGCTGGCGAGGCAAAATGGAGAATGGCATCAAGCCCCCCCTCGATATGCACATAATCGCATACATTATATTTTACGAAGGAGAACTTCTCATTCCCCAAAAGGTGTGCAACGTTATCGACCCGACCGGTGATCAAGTTGTCCATACACACGACGGTATGGCCCTGCGCCACGAGCGCCTCGCACAGATGACTCCCGAGAAATCCTGCTCCACCTGTCACAAGCACTCTCACAGCGCCCTCCATTTCAAAATGACACGACAGGACGCATATTCGTACATTACGCTGTGACAGTCAATTCAGACACGTTCCTGTCGTTACGGAATAGGCCTGGGTGAAGAGGTTGCAGAAGAGTTCGGAGCAGGACCTGGAAGAGAGGCCGCGGAATTTTTGGTCGCGGACATCGGCGTGGACATTGGTGGCCCACCCGTGGCGACACTGGCCAGACCTGCCGGCATCATCGAAGGGCTTGGATGCTGAAAGACCCAATCATAATATGACGCCCGCCCCTCGAAATGCCTCACGGCGGGTGGAAAGTCGTGCTGCCGGATCGGCTTGCTTTTACTCTTGCTCCTGACGCCCATGATGCCCCCGGTCGGCGCACGCACCACTTCCCACTCACCATGCCCCACCGGCTCGGCATAGACCTTTCGCAAAAACGGCTTCGGCAATCTCGTCAGATCGGCCAGCGATTGCGGATACACCTCTCCCGGAACCACCCGCCCCGCTTTCATCGCGGCTGAATAGAGTGCCAATGCGTTTTGGATCTCGATCCCTTTGGATAATAAATCGGCTTCAAGCTCCCGCTGCACCATCGTCTTCCATTGCCGCGCCGCCACGGTCATCCCGAGGCCGATCAGCACAATGACAAACATCACAACGACATACGAGAATCCACGCTCATGCTTGCGACGATCGAGCAACGCCTCTCTCATGGCTATGGCTGCGGCTGCGTCCCGGCCGCCTCCTCCGTCAACGGCACGGTATGGTCGATGTGCGCCTGAAGATCGCGGAGCGTCACGCTCTCCGGAGACACCGACTTCACTACAAGATGCTGCTCCAGATGCTGTCCGGCCCGGCCGACGACCACTTCGTCATTCTTGGTGAGCACAGCCATATTACGGCTGGCGGCGGAATCGCCCATGCGCACGAACCCTAAATACCGGTATTGAGCCAACTCAAGTGACGCCACTTGCTGTTGCAATGCCTGTTCGGTCGCTTGGTCAGAAACCTGTCCCCCTGCAACATCTCGCATAACGGACAATGTCCCATCCGAACCGGGCACTGCAAAAATATTGCGCGGCGTGGTGAATGTGGCCTCACGCTGCGTGCGCGCCGACGCAAGCTGTTCCAGGTGAACCCGCAACCCTCCCGACGGCGAAGACGGTGAAACCGTTCGCGCCGGCGACACAGCCTTGCCCGAAACATTCGCTAATGGCAGATGAACAGGGTCAGGCATCCCGAGCCATTGCCAGTAGGCAAGTCCGCCCCAGAGTGCGACCAGCCCGGTCGCGATCAGTGCTTTAGGCTTCGCATCCATCTATTTCGGTCCACCCGGCACAGGTTTCACGGACTCTCCTCGAAGATAGGTCGCAATCTTGATATTAAAGGTCAATTGCTGGTCGCGAGGGCTGGAAGAGCCGGCCAGTTCCATATCTTCAATAAACAGTAACTCTTCGGCTGTTTCCAGATCATAAATAAACCGCCGCAGATCCTCATATTTCCCGGTCATCGAGCCCTGAAGCAGCCCTTTACTCGTATTGGCCACCGTCGTGGCCTCAGTCTTATAGGACAGCGCCGGAAGTGTCACATGATCCTGTTTGGCTTCTTCGGATATGCCCAATGCGAGGGGCGCGAAATCCCGCTCGACCGGTAAGACCGCCCAGACCTGGCTGACATCCTTCCGTGCTTTTCTCGCCTCTCTATGCTGCACGAGAATCTGGCGTGCGCGTCCCCACTCGCTTTCCAAGAGCGTCCTGCGCTCTTCGACACCCTGCACGCCGATCTTATTCACAGCAATGAGCCCCACCAGCAACAACATGACCAGACCGACCCATGGCAACAGCGGCGCGTAGGATGCGGACAACATCTGCCGAAGCCGTTCCGACATTTAGGCTCCCTCCCGCCGATAGCGCACCGTCACATCGAATTCTACAAGACCGCTTGGTCCGAC
>OMJA01000330.1 GCA_900299245.1 Nitrospiraceae bacterium
ACCTTGCACCAGGTGCAGAGCCGGTCGGGAAGTGTGGCTGCTGAAGTTGTTGGGTTCGTCATGGTGGGGCGCATTGTCACCGAGGTCCGCGAACCTTGTCAACCGACTCCGGTCGGCCCGGGCTGAAAAAAAGTTTCGGTGTGCCGTCTCAGCGAAAAATCTTCATGGTATAGTGCGATACAGATGTCGTGTGCGCGTATCTCCACATTCTCACTGAAAGGTCATCACCTATGAGTATCTCGGCTGGTTCCGAGTCGTCAATCTTACCAACCGGCACCCCTGCCGCCGCGTCCTTGCCTGTTCAGGACATGGTAGGACCCGGCAAAGCATGGGGCTTGTGCACTGCTGTCGATCTTCAGGATTGCAATCCCGACCTCATCCGTGATGCTGACCACATCAAGCGCTATGTCGTGGAGCTCTGTGAGCTCATCGGGATGAAGCGCTTTGGCGAGTGCCAGGTCGTGAATTTCGGCGAAGGTCGTGTGGCCGGCTATTCCATGGTGCAGCTGATCTCGACCTCGTTGATCAGCGGCCATTTTGCCAACGACACCAACAACGCGTACCTCGACATTTTCAGCTGCAAGGGCTACGACCCCGCGGTCGTCGAATCCTTCTCGAAGGAATTTTTCGGCGCGCGCCGGAGCATGGCGACAGCCACACTCCGCTACTAATCGCTCGCTGAAAGGCCTGTGCGTGGGGGCCGCGGACCCGTGGCCCCCATTGCCGCTAGCGGCGAGCCTCCTGCTGACGATTCATGAAACCCACGACCATCGCCGAGTTTTTCCAACTGTTGCCGGCCTCGCTCGATCGGGATGCCGCCGAAGATGTGACGGTTGTCTATCAATTCGATTTGAGCGGCGCCCAGGGCGGGCAGTACTCGGTACAGGTGAAGGACGGGGCCTGTTCGGTGCAGCCGGGGACGCACGCCGACCCGCACGTCACGATCTCCATGGCCGGCGATGATTGTCTGAAGTTGCTCAACGGCAAGCTCAATGTTCCGGCCAGCGTGATGACCGGCCGCCTCCGCGTGAGCGGCGACATGGGCCTGGCCATGCAGCTCAAATCGCTGTTTCCTACCCTCGGCTCCTGATCATCCGTTCGCCGCTCGTCGCCGTGGCGCAGTGATCGCCGGACAGGCGAGCCCCGCTTGACGGCTCTTGTCCCTCTCTGCGAGGCTGTGACGCCGTTTGTTTGCCGTTTGCCTTTTATTCAGAAAGACGATCCGGTATGTCGATCCAGTGGTTCCCCGGTCACATGAATGCGGCCCGCAAAGAAGCGGCCAAGACGATGGAGGCGATCGATGTCATCGTCGAGATATTGGATGCCCGGATTCCCCAGGCCAGTTGCAATCCCCTGATCCAAGAACTGCGTCTGCCCCGTCAGCGCCCTTGTCTGAAAGTGCTCAACAAAGCCGATCTTGCCGACCCGGCCGTCACGAAGGCCTGGCTCGAACGGTATAACCGGCAGGAGGGCGTCACGGCAGTGGCGCTGTCCTGCAAGAATGCGGGTGATGCCGCCAGGATCCCCGGCCTGTGTCAGCAGCTCGCGCCCCATCGCAACAGCATCGTCAAGCCGCTGCGTATGCTGATCATGGGCGTTCCCAATGTCGGCAAGTCGACCCTGATGAACTCGCTGCTGAAACGGCGCATTGCCCGGGTCGGTGATGAACCGGCCGTGACCAAAGTGCAACAGCGGCACAAGCTGAACGACAAGATGGCCATCATCGATTCGCCCGGGCTGCTGTGGGGAACGATCAAAGATCCGCAGGTGGGCTTGTTGCTCGCGACGATCAATGCTGTCGGCCACACGGTCGTGGATGATGAAACTGTGGCAGAATTTCTTGCCGGGAAGTTGCTTGAGCGATATCCCGACAGGCTCACAGCCCGCTACGGGTTTGCGGTGGAGGGGCTGACGAGTGCGAGGGTGATTGAAGCCATCGCCAGAAAGCGCGGCTGTCTGCTCGCCGGCAGCGGCGGGGCGCTGGATCGGGACAAGGCGGCAAGAATTCTGTTGGCCGATTATCGCGACGGCACGCTGGGCCGTACCAGTCTGGAAGTTCCTGGGCCTGAGGAAAACGCGCCGTCTGAACCGGCCTGACGGGCCGGACTGCGGTTACTCCGGAACCGGAAGCGGGGGCGTCTGTCCCAGGGGAGCGGTGGGCTGCTGCTCCTCCGTTTCGAATTTCCTCGGGTTCCACTGTTCAACGATCATATACATCGTCGGCACAAGGAAGAGGGTCAGCAGGGTCGAGACGCTGAGCCCCCCGACGACGGACCGCGCGAGCGGCGCGTTGGTTTCTCCGCCGGTGCCCCAGCCGATCGCCATGGGGAGCAGGCCGAACACGGTCGCGAGCGAGGTCATCAGGATCGGGCGCAACCGCGTGCGCGAGGCCGTGATGACGGCGTCTGTCAGCGCGAGGCCTCTGCGGCGCAGAACGTTTGTGTAATCAACCAGCAGCACGCCGTTCGAGACGACGATGCCAAGCATCATGATGATGCCCATCATCGATGTGGTCGACAGCGTCGTGTTGGTCAGGAAGAGGATCAGGAT
>OMJA01000331.1 GCA_900299245.1 Nitrospiraceae bacterium
CGAACTGGAGCGGGAGCGGTTCAAGTTTCTGCCGGAAGACGAAGATATCCATATGGCGATCGAACGCCGGTTGACCGAGTTGATCGGCCCGGTCGGCGGAAAATTGCATACGGGCCGCAGCCGGAACGATCAGGTGGCGCTCGACGCGCGGCTCTACGTCCGCGATCAGCTCACGGTGCTGATCGGACGGCTCACGGAATTTCAACGGGTGCTGGTGACTCAGGCCACGGAACACCTCGATGTCCCGATGCCGGGCTACACGCATTTGCAGCGCGCGCAACCCGTCCTGCTGGCCCATCATCTGCTCGCGTATGTGGAAATGTTTCTGCGGGACAGCGCGCGTCTGGCGGATGCGCGGACCCGGGTCAACGTGATGCCGCTGGGGTCCGGGGCGTTGGCGGGATCGAACTATCCGGTGGACCGGCTTTACACCGCGGAGCTGTTGGATTTTCCCGCGGTGACGCAGAACAGTCTCGATGCGGTGTCCGACCGCGATTTCATGATCGAAGTGGCATCGGCATTGGCGATCATCATGATGCATCTGTCGCGGATGAGCGAAGAACTCATCATCTGGGCGACGCAGGAATTTCATTTCGTCGATCTGCCGGACGGATTCTGTACCGGCAGCAGCATGATGCCGCAGAAAAAGAATCCCGATGTGCCCGAGCTGGTGCGCGGGAAGACCGGCCGCGTCTACGGCCATCTCATCGGATTGCTGACGACGCTGAAAGCCTTGCCGCTAAGCTACAACCGCGATCTGCAGGAAGACAAGCCGGCGCTGTTCGACGCACTCGCGACGACGCAAGACTGCGTCGAAGTCATGACGGAGTTGATGCGCCGGCTCAAAGTAGATCGGGCCGCGCTGACCCGCGCCCTGACGGGCGGCGGGATGCTGGCGACGGAGCTGGCTGACTATTTGGTGACCAGGGGTGTACCATTCAGAGAAGCGCATGCGATCACCGGTCGGATCGTCCGGTGGGCACTGGATGCTGGACGGGAACTCTCCGACCTCACGGTCAAAGAGCTCGGCGTCTTTTCGCCGCGTTTCGAGAAGTCCGTGTTGCAGCGGCTGACGGTGCAGGGAGCCATCGACCGGAAGGCACAGATCGGCGGGACTGCCAGGGTGCAGGTCGTCCGCCGGCTGAAAGAGCTGGCGAAGTTGCTGGCATGAGGCTGTCGAACTACGTTTGGATTGGCGTCGGTCTTACCCTGTCGACCGCGGTCGCTGCGTGCGGTGTCGTGGGGCCTCCGATTGCGCCGGAGGATGTGGGCGTCAATACGACGATCACCAGGCAGAAAGCGCAGTTGCAGAAGTCCGGTACGGTACAACCGGCAGACAATGCGACAGGGGCTTCGGCTCCGGCAGAGCCGGTGGAGCCGAAGGGACAAGACGAAGAATTGCCGCCGTTACGGCCGGTCGGAACGAGATAGCCGGGGCAGAGTCCGGAGGCACGGGCAACGGTTGACGGTGGCCGGTCTCACATCATTGAACGAGGATTGTCGCGATGCATAATTTCGAATATCGCCAGGGTGAATTCTACTGCGAGCAGGTTCCGGTCAGCCGCATTGCGAAGGAAGTCGGGACGCCGTGTTACATCTACAGTCACGCGACTCTGATCCGGCACTTCCATGCGTACGACGGGGCTTTTAAGAATATTCCGCACATTGTGGCCTTTGCCATGAAGGCCAATTCGAATCTGGCCATCCTGCGATTGATGGCCAAAGAAGGCAGCGGAGTCGATATCGTTTCTGGTGGTGAATTGTTCCGCGCGCTCAAGGCGGGGGTGCCGCCGGCCAAGATCGTCTTTGCCGGAGTGGGGAAAGACCCCGGCGAAATCGCCGAGGCGTTGAAAGCCGACATCCTCATGTTTAACGTCGAGTCGTCGGCGGAGATCCGCGCGATCAACGAAGTCGCGGCGTCCATCGGCAAGAAGGCCCGTATCGCGCTACGGATCAATCCGGATGTCGATCCCAAGACGCATCCCTATATCTCGACGGGCATGAAGAAGAGCAAGTTCGGCATTGCGGCCGACCGCGCGTTGGAAGAGTACAAGATGGCCGCCTCGCTGAGCCACATCGAGGTGGTCGGGGTCCATGCCCATATCGGATCCCAGCTCACCGAAGTGACCCCGTTCGTCGATTCGTTGAAAAAAGTCGTCGGGCTGATCGGGACGCTGAAAGCCCAGGGAATCAACATCCGGTATCTGAACATCGGCGGCGGGTTGGGGATTACCTATTCCGAGGAAAAGCCTCCGCTGCCCCAGGATTTGGCGGACGCCATTTCACCGATCATCAGCGATCTCGGTCTGACCTTAGTGATGGAGCCCGGACGGGTCATCGTCGGGAACGCCGGCATCCTGGTGACCAAAGCCTTGTATCTGAAAGAAGGCGAAGCCAAGAGCTTCGTCATCGTCGATGCCGCGATGAACGATCTGATCCGGCCCAGCCTGTACGGCGCCTATCATGAGATCAAGCCGGTCAACGAAGAGGCCGGGCATCGGGCCAAGCAGCAGGTGGATATCGTCGGCCCGGTCTGCGAGTCGGGAGATTTTCTCGCCAAGGATCG
>OMJA01000332.1 GCA_900299245.1 Nitrospiraceae bacterium
ATGTCCGTGGAGATTATGCTCAACGCCGCCAATATCAATCTCGTGGCGTTTTCCCATTATCTCGAATCGATGGCTGGACAATTGGTGGCCCTCTTCATTATCGCGATCGCCGCGGGTGAAGCGGCAATCGGACTGGCCATTATCATTGTTGTATTCCGCGGCAAGCTCTCAACCAACGTCGACGAAATGAACCTATTGAAGTGGTAACGTGTCCGACTTAACTGATCTGCTCATAAAACTGATTCCGGTGTTCCCCTTACTGGCCGTCATTGCCAATGGTCTCCTTGGCAGCCGGTACTCGCACGAGGTCGCCCATCGTCTCGCCTGGGGATCAGTGGGACTCTCGTTCCTCTGCGTCATCGGCGTGTTCGCGGACGTCCTCCGCACCGGCACCACGCACGAAGTGGTGGCGTATCAATGGATCTTCGGCGGCGATCTGACGATCAATCTGGCATATCTTGTCGATCCCCTCACGTGCGTCTGGCTGCTGGTCGTCACCGGCATCGGATTTCTGATTCACGTCTATTCCGTCGGCTACATGCACGGCGAAGCAGGCTTCACCCGCTTCTTCACCTATATGAACCTGTTTATGGTCTCCATGTTGTTACTCGTCATGGGGAACAACTACGCGGTCCTGTTCATAGGCTGGGAAGGCGTCGGGCTGTGCTCCTATCTGCTTATCGGCTATTACTACGACAAAGTCTCCGCCGCAAAAGCCGCGTCCAAAGCCTTTGTCGTCAACAGGATCGGCGATGCCGGCTTTCTCTTAGCCATTTTCTTGGTCTTTATTAATTTCAAAACGCTCGATTACACGAAGGTCTTTGCTCAGCTGGGCCAGCTCTCACCCGAGATGGCCACCGCCATTGCCCTCTGCCTCTTGATCGGAGCTGTCGGAAAATCCGCCCAGCTGCCCCTCTATACCTGGCTGCCCGATGCGATGGAAGGCCCCACTCCGGTCAGCGCGCTGATTCATGCCGCCACCATGGTGACGGCGGGCGTCTATATGATCGTCCGGAACCATGCCATTTTTGATCTCTCACCTGTAGCGATGGAAACCGTCGCGATCGTCGGAGGCTGTACGGCATTGTTCGCGGCAACCATCGGCCTGGTGCAAACCGACATCAAGCGCGTGCTCGCGTACTCGACTGTAAGCCAACTCGGCTATATGTTCCTTGCGTGCGGGATTGGCGCTTATACCGCCGCTGTCTTCCACGTCATGACCCACGCCTTCTTCAAAGCCCTCTTGTTCCTCTCGGCCGGGTCGGTCATCCACGCCCTGTCCGGCGAACAAGACATCAGGAAGATGGGCGGCCTCAGCAAAAAGATCCCCTGGACCTATCGTCTGTTCCTTATCGGCACCATCGCGATCGCAGGCATCCCGCCGCTGGCCGGCTTCTGGAGTAAAGACGAGATCATGGGCCATGCCTTCGTGAATCACCAGTATCTCTTCTACGGATTGGCTGCCATTGGAGCCTTCCTCACGTCGTTCTATATGTTCCGTCTGACATACCTGACATTCTACGGGCCGTCCCGCATGGACCATCACACCGAAGAGCATGTCCATGAATCGCCCATGGTGATGGTCGGCCCCTTGATGGCACTCGGTGTCCTCTCCGTCTTCGGCGGTCTCATTCTGGGATTCCCGCCGGAGCATGGCTGGCTCCATGGATTTCTGGCCCCGGTTGCAGGCGTGGCGGGCGGACACGAAACCAGCGTGGCGACGACGCTCCTTCTGATGGGCACCGCAACCGGTATTGCCCTCTTAGGATGGGGGCTGGCACATTTCCTCTATAGCCTCAGCCCTTCGACCGCGGACAACTGGGCAGGCAAATTTCAAGGCGCCTACAATACGCTGCTTAATAAGTACTTTGTCGATGAACTGTACGACTTCCTGTTCGTCGAGCCGACCAAACGCATCGGGGAATTCCTGGATTGGTTCGACCGGACCGTGATCGATGGTCTGGTCAACGGTGTGGCGCAGATGGCCGAATGGGGATCTGCCGGATCCACCTGGATCGAAAAATACGTAGTCTATGCGGGCCTGAACGTCATCGGATTCGGCAACCATCTGGCGGCGCGCCAGGGGCGCAAGCTTCAGAGCGGGATGGTCCATCACTACGCAGCAATTATTATCGCAGGCCTGTTCCTGCTGGCCTTGGTCGTCCAACTGATTCTACAGATGTAAGCAACGTCGCAAGACGTCGGAGTCGCGCAACTATTATGATCGAAGAACTCGCAGCCGGTTTCCCCATCCTGTCCTGTCTGCTCTTTCTGCCCTTCGTCGGAGCGGCCGTGCTCTGGCTGGTCGATGACGAGGATATGATTCGGACCTCGGCGCTGACGATCAGTCTCGTCGAGCTCGCGCTGGCCGTCTTCGTCTTACTCCGCTTCGTGCCGGATTCGTCGGCAATGCAGTTTGCCGAACATGTGCGCTGGATTCCCGCCCTGGGCGTCAGCTATCACCTGGCGGTCGACGGCATCAGCGTCCTTTTTGTCGGGCTGACCGCCTTCCTGACAGTGCTTGTCATCGTCTATTCCTGGGACACCATTCGCCACCAGGTAAAACTGTACATGATGTGTCTCCTGGCCCTTGAGACCACGACGATGGGCGTGTTCGTGTCGCTGGACCTGATTCTGTTCTTCGTCTTCTGGGAATTAATGCTCATCCCGAGCTATTTCCTGATCAAGCTTTGGGGCGGTGGAGCAGAGCGGCACAATGCCGCGCTGAAATATGTTCTCTATACTCTCCTGGGCAGCGTCTTCATGCTGGTCGGGATTGCGCTGCTGGACCTGAACTTTCATCACTGGGCCGTCCTCCGGCATACAGAGCAACTCTACTCCTTCGACCTGCTCGATTTGCTGGCAGTGCCTATTCCCGTCAGCCAACAGATCCTGATCTTCTGGCTCATGTTCATGGGGTTCGCCTTCAAAGCCCCGGTGTTTCCGTTTCATACATGGTTGCCCGATGCGCTGCTCGAGGGTCCCATCGGCATGGCGGTCGTGCTCGCCGGTCTGAAGCTCGGAACCTTCGGCTTCATCCGATTCAGCATCCCCTTGCTTCCTGAAGCCTCGAAGAGCCACACCGTCGTAACTGTAATCATGTGTCTGGGGATCGCGGCGATTCTCTACGGGGCCGTGATGGCCCTGATTCAACCAGATTTCCGTCGGCTCATGGCCTTCAGCAGCATCAGCCATCTGGGCTTCGTGATGATGGGGCTGTTTGCGCTGAACTTCCAGGGACTCCAGGGCAGCCTCCTGACCATGATCAATCTTGGATTCAGCACGGCAGGCCTCTTCTTCATCGCAGGTTTTCTCTATTCAAGACAGCAAACGACGCATCTGTCGGCATTCGGCGGGATGGCCCAACAAGTGCCACTCCTGGCTTCGTTCTTCTTGCTGATCGGGTTGGCCTCCATCGGCCTGCCTGGCACCAACGGCTTTGTCGGAGAGTTTCTGATCCTTCTCGGAACGTTTAAGGCCAATTGGATATTCGGAGCCTTTGCCGTCACCGGCGTGGTCTTCGGCGCCGCATACTTTTTGTGGTACTACGAGCGCGCCATCCTGGGCCCGCTCGGAAAAGCCGTGAAGAATACGATGGCCGATTTGCAGTTACGCGAAATGGTCATTGCCGTGTCGCTCTCCGTCATGATTCTGTGGATCGGGCTCTACCCGTCGCCGTTCCTGCACATCATGAACGGCTCTGTCCAGGCGCTGGTAGACCGTCTCGATCATGGAACCGTCGCCGTGCTGACTGAACCAGTTCAACGATTGGACCACTAAGACCCATGGGTGATTACGCGCTGCTCTACATTCTGTTCGCTCCGTTCTTCGGCGCCCTGGCATTGATCTTCGTGTCAAATCGCCAGGCGCTGCTCGTGCGCGGGATTGCGGCCGGCTCGGCGTTCATTTCGCTGATCGCATCGCTCTATCTGTTCTATGCCTATGATCCGGTTGCGGGCGGCTACCAGTTCATCCAGCGGTTTGAATGGTCGCGCCAGCTCGGCATCGCGCTCTACCTCGGCGTCGACGGCATCGGCACGCCGCTGGTCCTGGCCTCTTCAATCCTGTTGTTCGCCGGCATCTTCGTGTCGTGGCACATCAAGGATCGCGCGAAAGAATTTTACATCTGGATTTTGATTCTGGCGGCAGCGACCATCGGCGTCTTCATGTCGCTGGATCTCTTCTTCCTCTACTTCTTCTATGAAATGTCGGTCATTCCCATGTATCTCCTGTTGGGAATGTGGGGTAGCCATACCAAGAAGTATCTGGAAATGACTGACCCGGAAGGAATGAAACAACGGGACTCCGTCGGATTTATCTTCAACTTCGGCTCCAACAGCAAAGAATACGCGGCCATGAAACTCGTGCTGTTTCTCTCCGCGTTTGCCGTCGCCGCCTTCATGGGCATACTCCTGATCTATAAATATTCAGGCCTGAACACCTTTGACATCCTGGTGCTGCGCGAACATGCCAGCACCCTGATGAACATTCCCGTGCTGGGCACGACGCTGGACAAGATCATCTGGGTGCTGATTTTCTTCGGCTTCGCCTCGATCGCCCCTCTCTGGCCGCTGCATTCCTGGTCACCGGTGGGACACGCCGCCGCACCAGCCGCCACCAGCATGCTGCACGCCGGCGTCCTGATGAAGCTCGGCCATTTTTCGATTATCCGCGTGGCCTACGAGATCCTGCCGGAAACGACGCGCGAACTCATGCCGATGGCCGCTGTGCTCTGCATGTTCAGCATTGTCTACGGCGGCTTCGTCGCGTACTACGCGAAAGACACCAAGTATGTCATCGGATATTCCAGCTCGAGTCACATGGGTTACGTATTCCTGGGCATGGCCGCCCTGGATTACATCAGCCTCAGCGGCGCCGTGATCTACATGTTCGCACATGCGATGGCCACCGGCATGCTCTTCTCGATGGCCGGCTGGGTCTACGATCAAACGCACACCCGCGATATCCCCTCCCTCGGCGGGCTGTCGAATAAGATGCCCTTCATCTCCGCGTGCTTCGTGGTCGGCTGTATGGCCTCCATCGGCATGCCGGGCACGGTCAATTTCGTCGCAGAAGTGATGATCATCGTCGGCAGTTGGAATAAGTATCCGCTTCAGGTCGTCGTGGCCGTGCTCGGAATCGTCCTGACCATGGCCTATCTGTTTAAGATGATGCGGAGCCTGTTCTATGGGCCGATGGATCAAAAATACAGTCACTCCCATGACGCCGTGGCGTTCGTCGACCGTCTCCCGCTCTTGATCATGATTTCGGTCAGCGTGGGATTCGGGCTGTTCCCCATGCACCTGTACAACGTGGTTCGCTCTGGAGTAGATCCGCTGATCGCCAAAATTACGCACGTCGTGCCCGTAGCCGCGCTTCCGGCTCCGGAGTCACCGGCGGCTTCACTGCACGAACAGTTAGCGGCCCGCGGCGCGCAGCTCCCTGAATCGCCGGCGGCTCAATAGGGTACCAGTCGACACTATGAACTTTGAACTCAACATGACGTTTGCCGATCTCCTCCTGCTCCTGCCGGAGATCTTCCTCACTCTGTGGCTCTGTCTGGTCTTGATCGTCGACTTTGCCTTTCCGCGATTACCCAAAGAACAGCTGGCCTACCTAAGCGTGGCCGGTCTCGGCGTCACCCTCGGCTGTCTCGCCTGGTTCGACTTGACGCATATTTCCGGTTCGCTGTTCGGGAACATGTTTGTGCTTGATCGCATGGCCATCTTCTTCAAGATGTTCATCGTCGGCGCGAGCATTCTCGTGATCCTTGCCTCCACCGAATATGTCAGCCGTTTTGCCTTTTTCCGCGGGGAATACTATTTCCTCATCGTTATGTCCGCTCTGGGCATGATGTTCATGGCCTCCGCCAACGATCTACTGTCCCTCTTCGTCACACTGGAGTTTTCCACTTTCGGGTTCTATGTGCTCGTGGCATATCTGCGCGAAGACCTGGCATCGAATGAAGCCGGCCTGAAATTTTTCATTCTTGGCGTGTTTGCCGCCGGTCTCTTAGCCTACGGCATCAGCCTCGTTTACGGCGAGACCGGGAAACTGGTCTTTTCGGACATGGCCTCAGCGCCGGCTACACCGGGGCTGATCATCGGCTTTCTCCTTATCTTCGCGGCCCTCGGTTTCAAAATCGGCGCTGTCCCTTTCCATACCTGGATTCCTGACACTTATCACGGTGCGCCTACACCCGTGACGGCCTTTCTTTCGATCGCCCCGAAAGGCGCCGCGATCGCCATCCTGCTCCGGTTATTTTTCGTTGCCCTGTTTGCCTTTAAACCCATGTGGGTGCTGTTGCTGGCGGCTGTCTCCGTCTTATCGATGACCTACGCCAACATCGTGGCGATCGCCCAGACGAACATCAAACGTCTGCTGGCCTATTCGGGTATTGCCCAGATCGGCAACATCCTGATCGGCTTGGCGGCCGGAACAAAGATGGGCAACGATGCCATCTTGTTCTATCTCCTTACCTATCTTTTTGCGAATATCGGCGCCTTCGCCGTCGTGATTGCCATGAGCCAGGCGATCGGGAGCGAAGAAATCAACGACTACAGCGGGCTGAACCGTCGGTCGCCATTTCTGGCCTTCTCCATGCTGCTCTTTCTTCTGTCGCTGGCCGGCGTACCGCCGTTAGCCGGATTCATCGGAAAGATCTATATTTTTGTGGCGGCTATCAAGGAGGGGCTCTACACCCTCATCACCGTCGGACTCGTCAACATCGTCATCTCCATGTACTACTACTTGATCGTGGTGAAGAAGATGTACATTGCCGAACCGATAGACCCGTCACCCATCAGGATTTCCGGTCCGATGAAAGCCGTGGTATATGTCGGCCTCGGCGGAACGCTGTTGATCGGCATCTATCCGCAACCCTTCATCGACTGGGTGGTGTCTGCGACCATGATGTTCTCCCATCTCCCGGCACCCGCCGCGACCGCCCTCCCGCCGGTTCCCCCTCTCGGCGGCTAGCCGCCTGGCTTCCGGCATCAATCTGCTAAAATAGATCTTGCGGCCCGAGAACGGCCGAGAGTAGAGTGCCCGAAGTTTTCCCTACACCTTTCAACGCGGTTTCATTTCATGGACACAGTGACGAGCGATCGACCGCCGGTTCCTCCGATCGCCGGAGCCCCCCCTCCCGAAACAGACGCAACGCCGTCACTCTCAACACGGCCACAACCGGCCAAACGAAGCGTGCTGACGTGGTTCCGCGAACTCACGATTGAACGCCGGATTCTCGCCGGATTCAGCCTGGTGTTTATCGGCATCCTTATTATCGGAGCCGTATCGTATCGAAATACGACAATCCTGATCGAAAACAGCCGCTTAGACACCAGAAGCCATGACCTTCTCCAGCTGCTGAACAACGTGGATACGGCGATGGACGAAGCAGAAAACAACCATCGCCGGTACCTCGTCACCGGAGAAGTCGTCTACCTCCAGAGCTTCCGTTCGCTGGCAGAACAAAAGCCGACCTATCTCAAATATCTGAAAGACCTCACGGCGGGCTCGCCCGTGCAAGAAGCGCGGGTCGATCAACTCCAAAAGTTGATCGAACAACAGATCAACGCGGAAACGGGAGCCATCGCCAAGCGGGATGGTGGGGGATTCGAAGCCGTGCGCCGGATCGCCCTGGAAGGGGTCGCGAAGCGCGAACTTGCCGCCATTCACAGGATCATCGCGGAAATGGAGAGTGACGAGCACCAGAGCCTGCGGCGGCGGCTGGGAGAATCGACGCTCAGCACAACCAATACGATCGTGTTGCTCGCCTTGGGCGCCCTCCTCCAGCTGGTGCTCCTTGCCTCAGTCTATTACCTCATCCGGCACGACATTACCGCCCGCAAAAAAGTGGCAACGGAACTCCAGCTTCGCGGTGAACTGCTCGAAGCGGCGAACAAGGAGCTGGAGGCATTCAGCTATTCGGTCTCGCACGACCTCCGCGCGCCGCTTCGCCACATCGACGGCTATGCCTCTCTCCTGAACAAAGCCGTCGGGGAGACTCTGAACGACAAAGCCAAACGCTATCTTCAAACGATCTCCGACTCGGCCAAACAGATGGGCCAGTTGATCGACGACCTGCTCGTGTTTTCCCGGATGGGGCGGCAGGAGATGCTGCATACCACCGTCAACCTCGATCAGCTCATCAAGACGATCCTTTACGATTTGCGACTTGACTTGCAAGGACGGGAAATATCTTGGACAATTGACACACTGCCTGAAGTACCGGGCGATCCCGTCATGCTTCGACAGGTATTTGTGAACCTGATTTCTAACGCAATCAAGTTTACCAGTACACGTCCGGTCGCGAAAATCGCCATCGGTGTCGAGAGGAAAAGCGCCGGGGAGATCACCGTATTTGTCCGCGATAATGGAGTCGGGTTCGACATGCAATATCTCGACAAACTGTTCGGCGTCTTCCAGCGGCTGCACCGGGCCGACGAATTTGAAGGAACGGGCATCGGCCTCGCCAATGTGCGCCGGATCGTCCATCGACACGGAGGGCGAGTGTGGGCGGAAGGCATTCCCGACCAAGGTGCGACGTTCTTTGTCACACTCCCAACCAGGAGACCTCGAACATGACGGCTGCAAAACCCATTCTACTGGCTGAAGACAATCCCCGGGATGCGGAGCTCGCGCTCGCGGCCATGGAAGAAGAGCATATCTCCGATAAGGTCGTCCTGTGCCACGACGGCGCAGAGGTCCTGGATTATCTCTATTGTCGCGGACAGTTCAAGTCACGCCTCAAAGGAAATCCCGCGGTCGTATTTCTCGATCTCAAGATGCCCAAGGTCAACGGGCTCGAAGTGCTCCGCACCATCAAGTCGGACAGCAGTTTACAGCCGATTCCGGTTGTGATGCTCACCTCGTCGCGGGAAGAAAAAGACCTGGCGGAGAGCTATGCCCTGGGCGCAAACGCCTATGTCGTGAAACCCGTCGAGTTTCATCAGTTTCTCACGGCGGTCAAGGAATTGGGCACATTCTGGGGAGTGATCAATGAGCCTCCGCCAGAAGGATCGGCTTCCACGAACTGATATGCCACACCCCGAGGTTCCGTGACGACAGCGCTACGACTCCTCCACTTGGAAGACAATCCTGTTGACGCCGAGCTGATCCTGGCAACGCTCAACGAGGGGGGCATTCCTTGTGAGGCCGACCGGGTCGATCGGCGCGAGACCTTTGTCGCCGCCTTGAAGGATGGGCGGATCGATCTGATTCTGGCGGATTATTCGCTGCCAGGATTCGACGGAATCACCGCCCTTGCACTCGCCAGACAACTCAGGCCCGATATTCCGTTCATCTTCGTCTCCGGAACGCTCGGCGAAGAATTGGCGATCGACGCCATGCATCGCGGCGCGACCGATTACATTCTCAAGCAACGGCTCGGACGGCTGGTGCCCTCACTCCAGCGCGCCATCCGGGAACTGCAGGAACGCCAGGAGCGCGCCCGTGTCGAAGAAGCCCTGCGCCAAAGCGAGAAGCAGCTCCGGCAGGCCCAAAAGATGGAAGCGGTCGGCCGCCTCGCCGGCGGGCTCGCCCACGACTTTAATAATCTCCTCACCGTCATCATGGGCCATGCCCAGGTGCTCCTCAGTGACATGGCGGCCGATCATCCGTACCGTGCCAAAATCGAAGAAATGCAGAAGGCCGGCGACCGGGCCGCGACGCTGATCCGTCAGCTCCTCACATTCAGCCGGAAGCAGCCGTCGACGCCGAAAGTGCTGAGCGTCAATCCGCTCATCACCAATTTTGAAACGATGATGCACCGGCTGATCGGCGAAGATCTCGAACTGACCCTGAAGCTGGCTCCTCAGGATCTGCGCATCAAAGCGGACCCGGCACAGATCGAACAAGTCCTCATGAATCTGGTCGTAAACGCGCGCGATGCGATGCCCAAAGGGGGAAAACTCACCATCGAGACGTCGCTCGTCGAGCTGAACCGGATTCCGATGTATCACGTCCAGCCTCCGGCTCTTGGAACCTTCGTCAAGCTCTCCGTCACGGACACCGGAAGCGGGATGCCGGCCGACGTCCTCGGCCATATCTTCGAACCGTTCTTCACGACGAAAGAAGAGGGCAAGGGAACAGGGCTAGGGTTATCGACCGTGTTCGGGATCGTCACCCAACAGGGAGGCGGACTCGATGTCACGAGTCGGGTCGGGCAGGGAAGCCGATTCGACGTGTACCTTCCCTGCGCAGAATCGAGTCCCGATCAAATCCCGTCCGGCGAGCCCCCCCGCATGTCACACCGGGGCCATGAGACCGTCCTCCTCGTCGAAGACGATAGCTCCGTGCGGGAGTTGGTTCGGGATGAACTCAAGCAGCTTGGTTATCGCGTGCTGGAATCAAAGAACGGACTGGAGGCTTGCCTGGTCGCCACACGGCAGATCGGCCATGTTCAACTTCTGCTCACCGACGTGGTGATGCCGGGCATGAGCGGGACAGAACTGGCCCAACATCTGCGTATCCTCAAGCCGGACCTCAGAATTCTTTTTATGTCGGGCTATGCCGACGACGTTGGCATCGGCGCACACGATCAACTGAGCGACTACCTCCAAAAACCGTTTACGCCGGAGCTGCTGGCCCAGCGGATTCGCCGGCTTCTTGATCACGCGCCGCTCCCGCAACACGGAGCGCCACGGCATGAAACAACCACCTCCCACGCGTCGTGATCGCACCGGTCGCGGCCTTCATGCCTCCTCATGGATGAAGATCATGGCTCTTCGAATACCCCGGGCTCCCCATTCTGTCCCCCGGATGCTGCTCTGGTTCCTCATCACCCTGCCGTTGATTGTCACGGAACCGGCACCTGCCCAGGAACTGCAGTGGGAACCGCTCGGAACCGGAATGGCCGCCGCCGTCTGGAAGCCGGGAGCACGCTGTTCCGAAATCGATCGTGTGCTCGCGCTCAAGGTCGATCCCGAGCGATACCGCTTCGCTGTTCATTTTTATGCCCAGGAAGGGTTGCTCCATCCTCCGACCATCGATGAATGGCAGAGACGAACCGGGCATGATGTCCTGTTCAACGCGGGCCTCTTCAGAGAAAACTTCGCCTATCTCGGGCTCTTATTTAAAGAGGGGCACTCGCTGGGCAGCCGGCGTCACGGGACATGGCAGGGACTCTTTGTTGCCGAACCGACCTCTGCAACGGCGGCACCGAAGGCCGGTGTACTGGATTTGGCCACGGATGCATTTCAGGAACAGATGCCAGCCTATCGAGAGGCGGCACAGTCACTGATGTTGCTGGATCGCGCCGGAATGATTCGCGTGCGGCAAAGCGGGAAACGGGCCTACCAGACCGTAGTGGCCGAAGAACACGACGGGCACATTCTCATTCTGAAAAGCCTGGGACTCGTCACCTTACACGGGCTTGGCCAATGTTTGCGGGACACCGTCCCATCGATCAAACTCGCCATGGCCATGGACGGCGGATCCTCGTCCGATCTCTTCGTCGCAGAATCACTCTGGAAACACGGCGACCAATCGGACACGAGAACGAGTTGGAAAGAGCTGTTCGCCGGCCGGTCAACCGCACACATTCCATTACCGGCAATTATCAGCCTCAGTCCGCGAGAGGCGGCACCGGGCGCGGCCACCCCCCCGTCGAAACCCTAGCGGCCGGGGCGGGCGACCGGATAGCCGGCTTCCACCCATGCATTCATGCTTCCCGACACATTATAAACGTGGCGATAGCCCAGATCGGCCAGTGTTTCCGCCGCGATGTTACTACGGTGGCCCGACTGACAGTACACGACGATGTGCTCGTCCAGCTGAGCCCCGAGCTCACGATGCCGGGCTTTCATTTCCCGAAAATCGATATTCAGGTCCGTACCGGGAATCATGCCGGTCCGGTGCTCTTCAGGACTTCTCACATCAACCAACACGAAGCCCTTCTTGTCCGGAGTCGATGCTTTGGCCAATCCCGCCTGCAGCTGCTGGACGGTCAACAGGTAGGAATGGTATGACCACACCTGGCTAACAACAGCGAGGCTGCTCAGCAAAAGCATACCCAGGAGCCCCCATTTCCACCGGTGCATAAGACCTCCTCATAGTTCTCAATCGCTGCTTGCGTTGAATATGATGCTGACCAATCATAAAAAGAAGTCAAAAGTAGGGTCAAGGGCCCCGCTGCTCACCCTGTTCCTCTTATTGGCCGGCTGCGCCGACGGCGCGACGTTGCTACAGGAATCCGATCGCGGCGGTGTCGTCGTCTACCCCTTCAAAGGCGAACAGGGTGCCATGCTGGCCTCGTTCAGAAAAGATGCGCTGGCCGTCATGAAAGACAAATGCGGCGGAGCCTACACGATCATCCGTGAGGGAGAAACCAAGGGACGCGCCCGCGTTGCCGGGCCGGTCGAAGGCGCGCAGGAGGTCGTCCAGGAACGCCGGTGGGGGATTGAGTTTCGTTGCAAGTAGAGCAGCTTCAGCCTCTGCGCTGAGCTGCCTGAGCGTTGGTCAGGTCGTTGATCGTGAGAAGACTGACCACGGTGAGTCCTTCCGCTTCGACCTTTTTACGTCCGTCCTGTTCCTGCCGGTCGACGATGACCAATGCATGGGTGACGGTCAGACCGGCGCCTCGTGCTGCCGCGACCGCCTTTAAGAGCGACCCGCCGCTGGTCAGCACGTCATCCACGATCAACGCTCGCTCGCCGGCTTTGTAGGCCCCCTCAATCAACTTGCCCAATCCGTGGTCCTTGGCCTGCTTGCGCACGACGAACGTCCGCCAATCCCGGGCCGGTTGAGCCGTAAAGGCGTAATCGGAAATGGTCGTCGCAATGGAAATCGCCCCGATCTCCAACCCACCGAGACACTGCACCTCTACCCCGCGCAACGCCTCGTACGCCAGCTGTCCGACCAGGCGACGGGCTCCCGGATGGGCCATGAGCGCACGGCAGTCTACATAGAAGGGACTCGTGAGTCCCGAGGCCAGCTTGAACCCGCCCTGGGGATCCCACTTAAAGGATTGCGTCTCGTGAAACGCTTTTGCCAATTGCTCGCGCACAGGACCCTCCATCGCTCACCGTGAATAAATTAGGGAAGCCATTCTACACGGTTGCACGACGGAAGGCAGTACCCTTTGTAGCAAAGCAACTGTCCACTTGAAGCATGAGCGGGAATAATGAGCGCCAAACGATCTTGAGAATGAACAGAAATCACCGATGAGAGAGCCCTAGTTGAAGCGCTCCAAGATTGAACCTGTCGCGATAACTCACTGGTCCGAAGCGAGCACCTAGGACTGCCACTATCCACCCTTCAAATCACCCGTCCCTAAGACAGAGGCCCACCAGACGAGCTGAAAAGCGGCTCAACACAAGCAACTCTGTTCAGCATGCAACGGGGGCGCTACGCCAACCAGATTTGGCCAGGAGTAGATGAACGTTACTGATCGATCGCTCTGTAAAACCTCCTTCGCAATAGCTGAGATAAAAGTCCCACAGCCTCACAAAGTCAGGTGGGTACCCGAGTGCCGTAATAGACGTCAGCGCCTGAGCGGCATTCTTCCGCCAAGCCTGAAGCGTCGGAACATAGTGCGCCCCGATGTCTTCCAGCTGCACGAGATTGAGCCCTCCGCTCTTAGCCGCCGCCACAATCAGCGCACTGACTGAAGGAATACAACTGCCTGGGAACATGAAATATTTGATAAAATCGACCGACCGCTTGGCCCGCTCATAGAGCTGCTCGTCGATCGTAATGCCCTGCATGAGCATCAGTCCGTCGGGTTTCAACATCCGACTGCAGACATCAAAATAGGCATCGAAATAGTGATGACCGACCGCCTCGATCATCTCGATGGAGACCAGTTTGTCAAAGCGATCGCTCAACTGCGGTAAATCGCGGTAGTCTGTCTGAATGACCGTCACCCGATCCCGCAATCCCGCCGATTCTATACGCTGCACAGCCAGATCAAACTGCTGTCGAGAGATAGTCGTCGTCGTGACCCGGCATCCGTACTGCGAGGCTGCATGGATGGCGAACCCACCCCAGCCGGTACCGATCTCCAACAGATGATCGCTCGCGGATAGCTGAAGTTTCCGGCAGATCCGGTCATTCTTGGCACGGGACGCTTCCGCCAGGGTGACATCCCGACGTTCGAAGTATGCGCAGGAATACATCATTGTCTCATCAAGCACGAGACGAAAGAAGTCGTTGCCCAGATCGTAATGGGCGGCTATGTTTCTCCGGCTGCCCGTCTTCGTGTTCCGGTTGAGCCAGTGCATAGCCTTGAGCAGGGGCCTGGTCAGTATCGCAAGACCTCCTTCCACACCGTCCAGTAACTCCCGATTCAGGACAAATATTCGAACCAGTGTCGTGAGATCGTCACAACTCCAGAATCCACGCCGGTAGGCATCGGCGACTCCGATCGTCCCGCCCAAGGCGACATCGACATACGTGTGAAGATTATGAATCGTGATGATGGCCTGAAGCGGACAGTCCGCCGTCACCTCGCCGAACGTCTGCCGGTCACGGCCGTCGACCACGATCACCGAGCCTTGACGGAGAGATTTCATACGGGCAAAAACCGCTCGTCTGGCAAGCCGGTACAATTGCGCCGCCAGGCCTGAAGGCGGCGAGACTGGACCCGAGACTCGTTCGACCATCACATCTGAGGGAATCATGGTTTCATTCATGAGTGTAACTGGCTCGTCGCTACAGGCGACGCCTCCTTCCGCTTCTTCGGATGTGAGAGAAATGGCACCCCCTTCATCCAGAGCTTCAAAGCCTGCCAATGAATCGCACCAATAACCTTGGCCGTCATCAGCGGATATTGCACCAGCACCTGCGCCAGTGCGCTGCCGGACAGCTCCTTCCTCTGCAACACCATCGTCGCGTCGAAGAACGGCTGCCCATCGTGCAGATTTTCCATGTGAATCACCAACTGTCTCGACGGTTCAGTGAACCGCCAGTCATAGGCCACATCCATGCCGATGAAGGGAGAAATATGAAACTCTTTATTGAGATGAAATCGTTTGCGGGAACCGGCCGCCAAATTGTCCCTGTCGCCAAGCACATAACAGTGGCGTTCGCCCCACGGAGTATTGGTGATTTCCGCCACGATCGCCTCGACGTGTTGCATGGACCTGTCATAACAAAAGAAGAAACTCACCGGATTGAAGACATAGCCGAAATAGCGGCAATGGGTAAGCAACCTGATGGGACCGGTCGGAGTCTGCCCCGTGCGCTCCGCGACGAGTGCCCGGATAGAACTATCCAGGGACATCACCGGATCACCGACATGATCAGTCCGTTGAAACGAGGCGAGATTCCCTCGCCCCACAGACCAGAGCCAACGATCCGCGAAAACCGTCGGCAGTTCTTCCAGATCCAGATACATCATGAACAGCCGATAGGTAAACGCGTGCGGAACCGGACTGAATCGGCGATGCCGGACATGGCCAGCATAGATACAACTGTTCATGACGATAGATCCTTGCCGAACGGCATGCAGACCGCCAGAGCGCTGTTGACCCCGTCCTCGTGAAATCCGAACCCCCAATAGGACCCGCAATACGACGTCCGGTTCACACCGCTGATATCCCTGTGCCGTTTCTGCGCCGCAACGGCGGCAGGGGAATAGACCGGATGGTGATAGGTGATCCGCCGAATGATCTTCTGAGGATCGATTGCCTTCGTATGATTCAACGTGACACAGAACTCCCGGGGCGCCCGCAGGCCCTGCAGACGGTTCATGTGATAGGTCACTACCGCGCGATCCGGCTGGTTCGGCAGAAGGTGATAGTTCCAGGCGGCCCAGGCCAGTTTATGACGCGGGAGGAGCGAAACGTCGGTATGGAGAACGGCTTCATTATCTTGATAGCGGATGGCGCCGAGAATCTCTTTTTCCGCCGTAGAAGGATCGGCCAGGATCGAGAGCGCCTGGTCGCTATGCGTGGCCAGAATGACGTGATCAAATTGCATCGACAGACTCTGTCGCCCTTGAATAGTCGCTTCAATCTCTACAAAGTCTGGCTGACGGGTAATGGACTTGACCGGTGCGTTTAGCCGGATCCGATCCCGAAACGGTTCTACCAGCTTTTCCATATAGCGCTGCGATCCGCCGCTGATCACACGCCAGGTCGGGCGCTGGTCGACAGACAGCATGCCGTGGTTTTTGAAAAACTGCACTAGATAGCGCGCCGGAAATTCATGCATTGTCGCATGATCCGCTGACCAGATCGCCGCTCCCATCGGAACAATGTACTGCTCAATAAACTCACGGGAATAGTTCTTCGCACTGAGGTACGAACCGAGCGAGGGGCCAGGCTCCGGCTCATCCAGCAGGTCCAGCGCATCACGATTGAATCGGAGGATATCGCGGATCATGCGATAGAAAGAAGGCCGAAGCAAGTTGCGCCGCTGGGCGAAGAGGGCGTTCAAAGACGTCCCGTTGTACTCCAGACCGGTCCGCTCGCACTTTACGCTGAAACTCATGTCGCTAGGCTGAGACTCGACGTCGAGCTTGTTCAAGAGCGCGATAAAGTTGGGATACGTCCAGTCGTTGAACACGATGAAGCCAGTGTCGATTGCATACACACGGCCCTCCAGTTCAACATCGACCGTATTGGTGTGGCCCCCGATATAACCAGCGGCTTCGAATACAGTGACCTCATGATCTCGGTGAAGAAGAGAAGCCGCGACCATCCCGGAAATGCCCGTGCCGATAATTGCAATCTTCATCCGACCTTCAGCGCCTCGTCGATCGGGTCCGAACCAGGGGAGATTGCATAGTACCCCCCACAGCCACGACGCCCGGTACGCTTTGACCACTACCTGATGCCACTATTTCCACCGCTGCGGGACCTTGCGGACTTTGGACACATCATAGCCTTCCCCAGCAATGAGCGTCAGAAAACGCTGGTAGTCCGACTCGGAAATTTCAGGTGCTCGCGCCATCAGCCACACATAATCGCGCGCGGATCTTCCGATGACCGTCTGACTATACGACTCGTCTACAAAGACGATGCGATAGTCGGCTTGGATGGGCCAGATGAACTGCATCCCCCAAATGGCGTTTGATTCCCGATCAAGGACATAGCCGGTCGGATGGTAGGTCTTGCGCGCTCCGTTGAAGCCATCCTGGCGGAAACTGAACGTCGTCGCCACAGTGCCATCATCAACCAAGCGATAGGACTCCATGGCGTTGTAGGCGTTCGTCTCGATCACAGTTGGAATATTGGCGATGACATACCAGTCTCCCATGAAACGCTCCAAGTCCACAGCCGTCGCGGTGCGAATGGCTGAGGGGCTACTGCAGGCTGCGAGAGCCAGAAGCAGAACGGGCAGAAACCATGATGGCCTCACATCTGACATGGTAGTCCTCACTGGAGCGTATACCGAAGGGTGTCCCCCTTCTTCGTGGTGGATTGGAGTGCGACCCATCTGCCGTTTAGGGTGTACCAAAGATCCACCGCAAATTTGTCAGCTAGGATCCGGCGATGGATAGCTCGCGTCGGGACGCCCTGCACAGGAATTGTCTCTTCCCCCAAGGCGAGAACGGACACCGCCTGATGTTCGCCGGTCTGCGAATTCAGCAATCGCTCGCCCTTGACCCACTCAGGGTTCCAGTAGGCAAAGGTTTTGATACATCCCTCGCCGACCCAGGCCCCGGATTGTGTCTGCACCTGCAACCGGCCGTTCCGGGAGATTCCCTGCACGAAGAACGACTCGCCGTTATCATCCGTGTCCGCACGAATGTCCCGCAGGCATGATCCCTCCCAAGTTTCGAAGTTGGTATGCCGATAGGTGTAGACGGTGATGTACAGGAACTTGACCGTGAACTGCGCATCTACCCTGACATGGGTGCGGTCCCCTTCCGAAGAGACGTCAAAGCGCTGGTGGCCGATTTCCTCCTGGCCGAGAAAGACCTTGAAGTCATAGGTCTGCGAACTGGCGCTCCAAGCCTGTTGGGGAGCGCTTCCAATGCACGTCAGGAATCCGAGAACGGCCATCGCGGTGCGAAACCCGCTGGTCACGGAACACACGCTAAACATGACCGCTGTCTCCTGGAATGGAGGCCTGCGCATCCTGTTTCGGCGGACCGGGAATGAAGGCGTTGGTCCTGGCGATGTACGCTCGATACGCCGGTCTCCGGTCGACAATGGTCTCTTCCAGCAAGGTCACCCCAGAAAATCTCAAAAGCAAGTAAGTCAGGAGCAGCGGCCCTGCGACTGCCCACCAGGCTCCGGCCGACAGAGCAAAGAGGAAAAATCCCCACCAGATCAGACATTCGCCGAAGTAGTTGGGATGACGGGAGTAGCGCCAGAGTCCCCGGTCCATCACCTTGCCGTGGTTCGCTGGGTCGGCTTTGAACCGTGACAACTGCCAATCTCCAACACTTTCGAAGATCATGCCGACAGCCCATACCGTCACCGCGAGGACATCAAAAGCCCCCACATCGACCGGCACGGTGAGCGCCGGCCATAGTGGCGTGGAAGTGATCCACGCGAGTCCCGCCTGAAACCAGAAGATGAGGCCAAGACTCTTCAGTACAAAATTCGGTTCATATTTCAGACGGATGTCTCGGTAGCGCCGGTCTTCAGGCTCACCCCAATTACGGTGGATGATATGACTCGACAGGCGCACGGCCCACAGCACAACCAGCGTCAGGATGAGGGTGGTCCGTCCGGTATAGGACTCCGCACCAGTCGCATACACCGCCGCAGCGGCGAGGAGCATCAGGGCCCACACGCCGTCCACAATGCTCACATCGCGCTTGAGGACACTGCCCACCCAGGTCAGCGTCGCCAGACCCAGAGTTGAAACCAGTCCCATGGCATAGAGCGAAAGACTCATGCCGTCTTCTTCTCCAGCAGACCGGCATAACCGTCAAAACGAGCTGATAACGAGAGCAGTAGCGGCGTCAACACCGCCCAGCCGATGGCGAGAGCCAACAGCCCGGCTGGCATATTGCCGAATTGCAGCGCCCCAAGGCGGAGGCCACCATAGTAGGCGGCAGGGCCTCCGACAGCTCCAAACAACATCGCAAGGCCCCACCGCCCCCTCATCCAACGCAACGAAACATTCAAGAGGGTAGCGAAAAGCCCCCACAACGCCACGATCCAATAAGGGGCGACGTTCGAGAACACGATGCCCGAGGAATACTCGAGCCAGCCCTGCCAAACCAACAGACTATCGAAGGCGAGTCCTAAGCCGAGTGAGAAGAGTACCAGTTCGAGCTCCGGTCTTGGCATGGGAGCGCGGAAGACATGCGTGAACACCACTGCGGTCGTCACAAGGAGGCCGAACCAGGGACGATGCGCGGCGGCGCTCAACACACCCGCAAACCAGCCGATCTGAAACAGCACAACGTTGCTTACGATAGTCGTAGTGCTCATCGTTATGACGCGCTTGCCGCGTGTTTTTCAAAAAGATAGTGACTGACGCCCCACTGACGGCCTTTCTCATAACCGAATAGTTCGGCACAGGCCATGAAGAAAAGACGCCACCGTCCCCACCAAACTTGTGCCTCTTCCCTGCCGTAGATGTGCTCGATCACAGGCCAGAGTGTCTGGCGGGCGTCATCCATATTGGCCAACCAGGCGTTGGCCGTCCTCTCATAGTGCGTGCCGTCCCAGCGCCAGCGGGCCACACAGGCGAGATGGTCCTGACAGGCTAAGGCTAGTTCATCGCTAGGCATCATCCCACCTGTGAAAAACTCACGACTCATCCAATCGGCGGGCCCCCGGTCTTCAAACAGGTACGAAGCCGCGCGATGCACGAAGACGTGCAAGAAAAACCGTCCCTCCGGGGTCAGCCAGCGGCGGATGCGCGCAAAAAGCTCGGGCCAGTTCCGCATGTGCTCGAACATTTCCACCGACAACACCCGATCGAATTGCCCTGGATCGATCTCGAACCTGTTCATGTCGCAGGTAACCACCCGAATCCGGTGCTCTAGGCCGCGTTCTCTGACCTGAGCTTCAATGTACGCCCGTTGAGAGTGGGAATTGGAGACGGCCGTAATACGGCTACCGGGGTAGTGCTCAGCCATCCACAAGGTAAGAGATCCCCAACCGCATCCGAGTTCGAGAATGTTTTGTCCGTCATTTAGAGCGGCATGTAAACAAGTCTCGTGAAGGCCGGCCGCTTCGGCTTGCGCCAAGGTGGCCGCGCCGGCGGACCAGAACGCACTACTGTATTTCAAGTGAGGGCCCAGAACGTGTCCGAAGAAATCAGCTGTCACTTCATAGTGTTGCTCATTGGCTTTCTCCGCCAGGACAGCAATCGGGGCCCGGCTCATCTCGTCGATGAATCGGAGTTCGCGTTGGGCCGCGGTTTCGACATCTCCAGAACGAATCTCTGCGAGGCGCTGCTTGAGCAGCTGCCGAATTCCCCATCGGACTATCGCGTCCGGATAGAGCCCCCGTTCCGCCAGGGTCAAGATGAAAGGGGACATAGACGCCCTCTCTAAGGTACGCACACGTGTCCGGACACCGACATCAACAACATTATGAAAACCGCTTTACCTGCTCCCCCAAGGTGCTCGCAACGAGCTGAAGATCGAACGGCCAGGCATAGCGCAGTTCGACGCCTGGATATTGCGGCCGCAGATGATCCAGAATCTCCGGTATCTCCACTTCCGAATGCGAGCCGCCTGGCGTAAACATCGTCGTCACGACGGTAATGTGTGTTGCCCCCTTCTTAATCAGTTCGTCGACAGATTCTTCCAAAGTCGGGGCGCAGAATTCATTATAAGCGACGGCAAAAAGTACATCTCCCAGGTTCACACGCAACTGAGCCGCCACGGCTTCCAGCCCCGCTTGATACGGATCCGTCTCCGGAGTCCTCGGCCACTGACGGACTTTGGTATCCAGATCGAGTTCTTCCGCCGACATCGGTTGGTTAGCTGCGCGGCGCTGGCCCTCCAACCGTTTGAGTCTCGTCACTAACTCCTGCGGGCACCCCTTGGGAATCCCGCCATGTCCTACTAAAATGACCCCGAGTTTCTTTGACATCATTTCCTTGCTCCTCTTGTTGACTTCCATGCTCGGATCGAACCAGCCTGCGTGTTCAAGTACTCCTGAAGATTGGTCTTCCCATAGCGACTCTCCGGATACACCATCCGAATAAATCCTGCCACTAATGCCATTAACTGTTTGACCGCCGGCGTCTTCTCAGGGTCGGTGGCGGGCAAGAGACGAACCGTCACGGAATGCTCGTGACGTTTGAGTTGAATAAAGAAACTGCGTGCGACACCCTGTTCAATCGTCACCGAGTCCAGCAAAGCCTCCTTCCGGCTTCGTCCCAGATAACATTCCTGCACCTTCAGAATATCTGTGGCCGTCCGGTGCATAATCGGAACGAACGCCTCAAAAATCCCCTGCAAATCTCCCGCGTGTTCCACGACGATATGCGGCATACCTGCTCATCTCTAGACATGATTCCGCAGCATCAGTTCCTTCGGGTGCGGATTGAGATAGACCTGATCGCGGATGTATGCCACATCAAACAAGTGAACATAATGTTTGACCAACGTGAGCGGGACAATCAGGGGCGTCAGGCCACGATGATAGTCATTGATCACATCCAACAACTCCGCTTTTTGCGGTGCCCCTAAGTGTGCCTTGAAGTAGCCCAGCATGTGCTGCAGCACATTGACATGTTTGCGAACCGTCGCCTTCACCGCCAGGGCCTTCATAAATAACTCTCCGTACTTGACCGCCAACTCCCTGGGCCGATAGCGATCCGCCTGACCAACCAGCCGCCCCAGCCATTGATAATGCTGGACACTATGCGCCAACAGTAGGTACTTGTGGATCGTGTGGAATCGCACGACCGCTTGCCTAGTCACTCCATCCTCGAGCAAATCCTGATAGCGTCGATAGCAGAATATCCGCTCGATAAAATTCTCTCTTAAAGGCGCATCACAGAGCCGCCCTTCCTCCTCCACGGGAATCAGCGGAAACTGCTCCGCAAAAGCCCGGGCGAAGATGCCGGCTCCGGTATGACTGGGCATGCCTTTTTCTGTGTAGACTCGGACCCGTTCCAAGCCACAGCTTGGCGAGCCCCGTTTGAAGACGAAGCCGGACAGATCCGAACTCCCCAACTCAGCCAGCCGACCCGTCGTCATCTTCTCCAGCGACCGCGTATGGTCTTGCCCGCTCTTGATGGTCAGCAGGCGGGGATGCGCCGGATCACCCACCAGTCGCATCGCCTCGCGAGGAGTCCCCAATCCGGCCTCAACCTCCGGACAGACCGGGATCCATTCCACATAGGGGCCGAGCACATCGGTCAGAAAATTGTCGCGCTTATGGCCTCCATCGAACCGGACTTCGTCTCCGAGGAGACAGCGGCTGATCCCGAGCCGGAGAATGGCAGTCGTCATGGCCTCACCTGTTGTTTTCCAAGATTCAAGTATTCCTCCCTGGCCCGGCGATGATCCACAAGAGGCGCAGGATACTCCCGCCCGATCCGGCAGCCGAAACGTTCCTGCTCGCTGACAGGCATCAGATGCGGCTCATGTATCCACTTGCTTGAGACCGGGGCCAGCTCCGGCACATAGAGTCGAATGTACTGTCCGTCAGGATCGAATTTCTTGCTTTGAAGCGCCGGATTAAAAATCCGGTATCCGCGCATCGCATCCGTCCCGGTCCCTGCGCACCACTGCCAGTTGCCGTTATTCGCCGCCAGATCGGCATCGAGCAAGTGCTGCATGAAATACCGCTCGCCGCTCTGCCAGTCAATGCGCAGATCCTTAATGAGGAACGACGCCACGATCATGCGCACCCGGTTGTGCATCCATCCGGTCCGGTTGAGTTGACGCATCCCCGCATCCACAATGGGATACCCGGTCCTGCCCTCGCACCACGCCCGGTAGAAACGATCGCGTTCGCTCCCCGGCTCACGGGCAGGGGGCACCGCAACCTGGCGGAACGGCCCGTCGGCGACGCGGGGAAATGCGGACAGGACTTGCTGGAAGAATTCCCTCCAGACCAGCTCGTCGATCCACGTCAGCACATCGGCTCTCGACACCCGCGCGCCCTTCGAGAGGCTCCCCAGGGCCTGGGAAATGGCGGTGCGAGGGGACAGCGTGCCGAACCGGAAATGCGGCGACAACTTTGCCGTGCCGTCGATCGCAGGAAGATTCCGCCCGTCGACATAGGTGTGGATCGGACCCTTCACAAACCACGAAAGACGGGCCCTGGCACTGCGTTCGCCCGGCTGAATCCACAACGTGCTCTGGTCATACCCGAGATCGGCGGGGAGCGGCAGAGGTGGGGCTGCGGACGCAACCCCGGCTTTGACGGCCAACCGCGGCGGGGGAGCCGGAAGCGGAACCGGACGGACCTCCTGCCATTTCGCCCACCAGCGCGCTCGATAAGCACTATACCGTTGCAACGGTTCCCCAGTAGCGCCGCGAATCTCCTCCGCCTCGAAGACCACATGATCTTTGAACGTCCTGGCGCGAACACCTTGCTCCGCTAGCGCCAGTTGCACCTGACCGTCGCGTTCGATCACAGCCGGTTCATAGTCGCGATTCCAATACACGACATCAGCCTTCCATTCGCGCGCAGCCTGCACCACAGTGGCTGCCGGCTCACCCCGGCGCCATTGCAGTACGATGCCCCGTTCCGCCAAAGAAGAAGCCAGTTCCTGCAGGCAACCCAGCATGAATCCCACACAGGCAGGGCCGAAGGTCTGCCCGCGGAGCAGGGGATCATCGAAAACAAACAACGGAATGATCTCGTCACATTCTTCACAAGCGGCCGACAGCGCCGGATGATCCGCAAGGCGAAGATCCCGCCGGAACCAGACGATGCCACGCATCAGGGCGCTCCTTCCGACGTTGAAGGCCGCGCGGTGGTCATCACCTCCTGATCGACGAACCACTGCCTCCGCCAGATCAGGTACAGCGCAAAACAGGCCGTCGTGAAAATGAACCCGGCCCTGACATAATGGAAGCCGAACGCCGCCTGGTTCATCACCTCGCTGACAATCCCGAATCCCGCATAGGCCAGGCTCAATCCCCAGGCCCAGGGACGCAACCAGAGAAATCCGTACCCGATCAGCAAATGCACGGCCGGGGAGTGGAGTTTGATCAGAAAAGCCGAGGGCCCGGTCATGACCGCACCGAACAGCTTCAGCGCATAGGTGGGAAACAATTCGATGATCACCAGATCAACCACTCCGACGATCATGAACAACCCGCCGAACAGCTGGATCGTTCGCCGGACCCGCCGATAGGCCGGTGATTCTGTCTGCATCTATTGCCTCCAGGCCTCAGGGAAGCTTTTCCACCAGGTCGCCGGATGAGCGGCCCGCCACCGGGTCTGTTCCTGCCAGAGCCGGTTAGTTTCATCCTGACTCAACCGCGTTGCCATCGCCGCACTCAGATCCGACTGTTGCCGGACACTCGTTTGGATCATCTCTTTCGCCATGCGCGCCAGTCCCCCGGGCGGATCCACCAGATCCTCGATCTCGCGATAGGCCAGATTCAGATACAGCTGCTCCACCGCCGTCCAGCGTTCGTCTTGCGACAGTTGTTCCAGATATCCGTCGATCGCGTGATAGACATAGGTCAGATGCACATAGGCACGGACCGTGGACATGTCGCTGATCGCCTTCTGGCACGACTCCAGTGCCCGTCGGTAATCGCCCGCGGCGAGAAAGAGATTCGTCTTTGTCAGGTCGGACACCGCCGGCCCGGCCTCCGCCAGGGCCGGCGGACTGCCGGTCGGCCAGTCGGCGAGTGAAGCCGCCACCCCAAGTACTGTCGTGAAGACCAATCGACGAATCACCGGAGACCTCTTCATCGGGCTGGATTCCCGTGAGCTCCAGCCGGACCTTTCGGAAGCTTGTCACCGGCCACACGCGTGATCGACAGCTCCCGCACGGCTCCCTCACCCTTCACGCCGAGCTTGACCGGAGTCCCGACGGTGCCGCGAATCATTTTTACAACCTGCTCATAGCTCTTACCCGCCGTGGGAATGCCGTCTACCGTCACGATTTCGTCGCCATGCGCCAGCCCCGCCTGATGCGCCGGACCTTCCGGATGCACCATGCCGACATACAGCACCGCCGGATCGCCGATCCGCTCGGCTCCAACCTGCAACGACACGCCGATGACGCCGTTCGGCAGGGCCGCGTCATCGCCATGGGCGTAGGGAGACGGCATCGACGGACTGTCCGCACGAACCTCCGCACCGCACAACAGTCCCACCATCATCCAGCCGGCCAGATACGCTGTTTTCCTGTTCATGACATCCCTCCCTCATGTTGAATCACCACGATCAGATCAACGCCATCAGCGTGCACCCGGCGAGCAGTACGCTCGAATTCAAATAGACCGAGCGCTGATGCACGCGCTGCCACGACGCCTGAAGGACCGGGTCGACGACTCCTCGCGACTCCTGATCCTTGAGCCGGTCGCGTATCGCATTGCTGCGGGGCGTCAGCATCGACTGACAATAGGCTTCGGTCAACAACACCAGGAGCCAGAGTCCGCCCGCCGTCATCAACCTCGCACTGCTTGTATGCATCGCCACCAGCCCGTTCACGGCTATGAAACCCGCGACGGCCGTTCCCATGCCCAATCTGTAATAGGCGGGAAACAGCTGCCGCACCACTTTCCCGAATGGTTCTCGCTCCAGATTCTCCGCAAGGATCGGCGCTACCACGAACGACAGGAGCACGACTTTGCCGACGAGAATGGCAACGGCCAACGCATGGATAAACTGAACGAGCGCCTCCATGGTCCTTCCTCCTTTACGCCTTCGAAAGAATCGCCCGCAACGCCGGCTCCAGCATCGGATACTGAAACTGATAGCCGCCCGCCAACGCTTTCACCGGACTCACCCGCTGGCCCGTCGTCATCAACGTGCCTAATTCTCCCAACGCCGCCTCGAGCGCAAACCCCGGCACCGGCAGCCAGGAGGGACGGCGAAGCACCTGTCCGAGCTCCTCGCAGAACGTCTTCATCGTTACGGCGCCGGGCGCGACGGCATTGACCGGACCGGAGACTGCCTCCGTCGTCAGCGCCCACTGGATCAAGCCGATGTGATCGCGCCGATGAATCCAGGACACCCACTGCGTACCCGGCATAATCGGACCTCCGGCGAACAGCCGGAAGGGCAACAGCATCTTGGGCAGCGCACCGCCGTCCTGCTCCAGTACCATTCCAGTCCGCAATGTGACGACCCGCGTCCCAAACGCCGCCGCTTCCAGCGCCGCCGTCTCCCATTCAAGACACAAATCGGCTAGAAATCCCCGACCGCGCGGAGCCCCCTCGTCCAATACACGATCGTCGCTGGCGCCGTAGTACCCGATGCCCGACGCACTGATCAGCGTGCGGGGTTTTGAGGACCGGCGGGACAGGGCTTCGACTAACAGACGTGTCGTCGACACCCGGCTGTCGGTGAGCAGGCGCTTTCGCGCAGTGGTCCAGCGGGCATCGGCAATCGGAGCGCCGGCAAGATTGATCACCGCATCCGCACGTTCCAGTATCGACTCCCACGCCCCGGCACCGCCTTCCACCCACTCAACCGCCGTGACCGCGCGTCCACACAGTCGAGTCACCTCTTGCGGCCTTCTCGTCAACACGGTCACGCGATGGCCGGCCTGCTGCAGCGAGATGCAGAGCGCTCGCCCGATAAACCCTGTCCCGCCGGTCACCACCACATCCATGGGCACCTCTTCTCATTCACCGCAACACTCCCAGCGGTCTGGCGAGTCAATTGTGCCGGTACGCTTCGCCGCTGTCATTGCCATCACGGTCGCCCGAGCGGTCGGCTTCGTTCCAATCGACAGGCTGCGCGTACTTGCGCTGCTTCGTGCCATACAGAAGATTGGGCGCCGGTCTTTCACGATTCTGAAGAATGACGGGGTCTATAACTTCTCCACAACTCATGCAGCGCCACGCCGTCAAGCCGATCTGCCCCGTGTCGTCCTGCAAGTCGATATAGTGCTCCACAACCATCAGTCCGCCACAGCGCGTGCAGGTTTCGTCGCTCTCCCACCCGGAGTAAAAAAGATTGTCCGGTCTCCCATTCGATTCCATGGGACCTCTCGATCGCGCGAAAAACAGACGCCTCAACGTGGATCAGTACCAACGACATGTTCTCAATCGGGCCGACGGCCGCACAGTCACGGCAACTAGCCGCGATGAAAGAGAGACGAAATAACTGAGCCCACTCATCGCCAGAACAATGACAGCTGTCGTCATCATGGGACGCTCCTCTCTGATAGATTCTCGAGATCGACCGAGGTGACGGGTTCCTCCTTCAGGAGGAACCCGTCTGCCTCAGCGGGTAACGCCGTGCGGAGTAGCGGCGCCTCCCTATCTAGCTCGATGATAACCATCGTGGATCGAAGGTTAGTCGAACACTCCTCTCTTGACTGGTTATTACTTCACTTCTTACTGGCTTCTTCCTTAGAGCCACGGACACATCGAAATCCGGTCCCATGGGTCTGAAGAGCAAATCCACCTTTCCCCCGTGCGGCGGCCCTGATATCCCCAACAGGGCTATGCCATGACCCACCCCGAATAGATCGGACAATCCCCTTTTTGTCCGGACCCTGTGGATTGCGATCGACCGCATTCCTGTAGTAATCGGCGTCGTACCAATCGGCCACCCATTCACGTGCATTACCGGCCATGTCTTTCACACCGTAGGGAGAATCACCAGCCGGCATACTTCCTACCGGATACAAGGTCTTAACCTCATCCCATTCTCGATCAAAATTGGCGCGCTTCTCTGAAGGGGTGGAATTCCCCCAGGGATACTTTCTCCCATCCGTGCCCCTTGCGGCTTTTTCCCATTCGGCCTCGGTGGGCAGACGTTTCTTGGCCCATGCGCAATAAGTCTTGCTGTCATACCAAGTGACTTGAACGACAGGGAGTTCTTCAATATCTTTTGCCGACTGAAGTGTCCCGGTGCCGTATGGGTTGGGAGGGTTACGGTGTCCCGTAGCCTGAACGAACCTCATATACCGTTCATTCGTTACCTCAACCTGGTCAATTTGGAATTCGTCCAGGTAGATTTCAAGCTGGGGCCATTCGTCAGACCGGCCCTCCCCTTCCGGATTGCCCATCTTGAATACACCAGCAGGAATCGTAATCATGGTAACGGGGTCGAGTTCTCGCTCCACTGCCGATGCTTTCAAAGACATCCATGTGATAAGACACAAGGGAACAATTGCGACGACAACTGCAATCTTTTTTGTGAAGTAACTTCCGAGAAGTCTCATTTCTTTTTCTCCGTACTCCCCTTGATGGCTTCTTGGAGATGCTGATTGATCACTTGCACATACCGATCTACTGACTCGCGATCCCCTCGCTCAGCCGCTTCGCGCGCTTTGATCACGAGACTCCTCGACTCATGTAGATGGTCCTCCACCTCAAGCTGGATGTCCGGCGAGGCAATCGTGCCGCCGAGAGCAGATCGATGGTAGGTTTCCCAGGCATAGTCCACAGCGCGCTGGGCATCTCGCACAGCATGAGTGGAGTCGGGATGAGCGCCAACCAGCGCATCCATAGGAGATGCCCCCATAGATATTACCCCCAGCAATAAAATTCCTGCTAATTGGGCGACTCCGGGTAGTATGCGGATCGAACAGTCCTTGCTGGGCTTCATGTTCCTCTCCTCAGATCAAGTATCGGGCTGGAGGGATGGACTATCACCCCTCCAGCCTTCAGGACACACGACTTTCTACCTGGCATTTCTGCTCATTTGAGACTGCAAACCGAGCAGTCGTGGATTGTTCGGACCCAACTCCAGCCCCTCACGGACCAATTGCTTCGCTTCAGCAAAATCTTCTTTGCCCATCTTAATCAATGCTTGGATGTATAATTCATCAAGCTTTACGGCCATAGCTGGTGGAGCATCCGATGCACAACGGAACCCCAAGCCCACTCCATAACTGTTATTCAACGGATGGTTCCAGAATCGATGGGTGGTCGTCAGGGACGCCTGAGCGGCAACCCATGAACCTCCACGAATGACTCGCTTCTCTCCTACGGTCAATCGATCGACATAGGTGCCGGTTCCACCCAACCAAATGGGCTTCTCTGGTCCTGTGGGATTGAGCTGAGAAGAACCAGCCAACTTTCGATAGTAGTTCGGATCGTACCAGTCCTGGACCCATTCGAAGACATTACCTGACATGTTAAAGACTCCATACGGGCTGGCACCCTCTGGCATGGCATCGATGGGAGCAGTGGCTCCACGATCACTACCGATCGCGCCACCGAAGTTTGCCTTCGCACTATCGAAATCGTTGCCCCAGGGGTATCGGTAACCTTTCGGCCCTCTAGCAGCCTTTTCCCACTCCGCCTCGGTCGGAAGTCGTTTACCGGCCCATGTACAAAACGCCTTTGCATCTTCCCAATTGACCCCGACCACTGGTTGCTCGGGCTTGTTCAATCGGGGATCGTCCCAATATGCTGGAGCAGGGTGTCCAGTGGTCTTAATGAATTCCCCAAACAGCTTGTTAGAAGTCTCATATTTGTCGATCAAGTAGGCATCCAAGGTCACTTCATGCGCTGGTCCCTCGTCGTGGAATGCATCCTTGGACATCGGATTATTCATTCGTTTTTCATAGAGCGATGAAGGAGTTTTCGATAGCTTCTTAGGCTCCTTGTCGATTCCCATCATGAACGAGCCATGAGACACGTAGACCATGTCCTTGGGCGTTGTGGCTGTTTCAGACTCTGCAAAAGACACTCCGAGGCTCACCCAGCTCGCAAGTACCAATCCCGTCAAGCATACTATCTGTTTTTCGAACATAGAGGATTCCTTTGAGATATGGATGGAGGATAGAGCGGGGAAGCCGTGCCTCCCCGCTATCAAGGTTACTTCTTTAGATTTTTCTTAATGATATCCTGAACATCCTTATATTCCTTGTTGTTCGGATCAGCCTTGAGAGCCTTCTCGATGGATGCCATGGCATCGGCATGCTTCTCCTGCCCCATGCTGATTAACGCTTGCATGTAGGCATCACGTCCATCCATCCATTTCGCATTATCAGACGTCTGCGCTGATGCTTGCCCAGCTCCTTCCCCTGACTTAGCGCAGCGGAACCCCAGGCCGACGCCGTAGGAGTTATTCTCCGGCTGATTCCAGAACCGGTGGCTAGTGTGAAGCGACGTCTCTGGTGCTAGCCATGATCCGCCACGAAGGACTCGCACTTGGCCTTGATTGGCAAAGTTGTACCCCTTGTCCGGGCCCTGAGGATTCAATGCAGGGCTGTCTTTGTAGTATTTCGGGTCGTACCAGTCCTGAACCCATTCGAAAACGTTACCGGCCATGTTGTACAGTCCGAACCCATTCACCCCTTCGGGAAATGAATCGATGGGTTTTGTCCCCGAATTGTTCTGTCCATAGTTAGCCTTGTTCGGATTGACATCATGCCCCTCCCAAGGATAGTGGGCATCACCTTTTGGCCCCTTGGCTGCGCGCTCCCACTCGGCTTCCGTGGGCAACCGTTTACCCTCCCACTTGCAGAAGGCAGTTGCATCATTCCAATTCACTCCTACAACGGGATGACTGGGCTTATTGAGTCGTGGGTCGTCCCAGTACGCTGGAGCGGGATGACCGGTGGCCGTCATGAATTGCTTGTACTTCTCATTGGAAACCTCATACTTATCGATTGCATAGGCGTCGGTCACCACGTTGTGAGCTGGTTCATCCGCATGCTCCTTGCTACCCATGGTGAATTCCCCTCGAGGAATTGACACCATGTCTTTCTCCTTTGCTGCGGTTGCCGCGACTGCCTTGCCGCCCTTGGCACCCTCGTGTTGCGAATGGTCCTTACCGGCAGCGAACGCTGCGGGAGAGCCATTCATGATTAAAAAGACACTCAAAACGATTCCGACCCCTCTTTCACTCCGCATAGCAAACCTCCCTGGTTGTAAAATGCCAGGATCATCCTGGCCGAAAAAAACCGACTTTAGATCCGCCTCCCGAACACAGTTTCCGCGAATGTGACTGTCATCGTTTTGACCGAGCTTGCCTGTTGCCTGAACAGTCGATGGCGCTGAATCAAAGGATCGACGATGTCGCCGCACTGGACACAACGCTTGGCTGGACAATCAGATCCTTTGGTGCTCAGATAATCCATGCACAATTCAGTCACCAGCAGGCCTCCGCATCTGACACAGACTGACTCGTGCCGGCCGACCATCACTGATGAGCTCGTTATGTTCTCCATAGTTACCTCCTGACTCTGACTGACAATACGTCAAACCAATGTCCAACCTATGTCCAACATATGTCCAACCTATACCCTTTCCAATTCAAGCTGTCAAGTGTTTTCATGAATTTTTTTGACAAACATTGGACGCATCAGTTAAAATGTAAAAATAAATATGAATACACATAGAATTCGTAGGGTTGCAAAATTGACCGGCCTATCTAAGGACGTTATTCGTGTCTGGGAGAGGCGTTACGAGCTTGTCAAACCTTCACGAAGTTCAAACCGATATCGTGAATATAGTGACGAGGATGTGTTGCTTCTAAGGTTTGTGAAAGGCCAAATCGATCTGGGAATACCCATAGGTACAATCGCGGCTGAAGGTCGTGATGCCTTAGTCGAACAAATGAGGGCCGCTACCCCAGTTTCAGAGGACAAGCCGAAGCCGCATGACCGATTGATCGACGACTTGATGGGATTACTCAATCCTCTTGATAAGGTGGGATTTGAACGAAAGCTCAACGGAGCTGTTGCGGTCATTCCATTTGAGGAAGCTCTTGATAGAATCCTTCTTCCACTTCAGATCCGCATCGGGGAGATGTGGCATGAAGGACGGCTCAACATTTCCGTCGAACATTTCGTCACGAAACTGCTTCAACAGAAGTTATTTTCCGTCATGAACCAACTACCCACTCATGAAAAAGGTCCTCGCGTTCTCATCGCATGTCCGTCCGGAGAAATACACGAGCTTGGCGCACAAGCTGTCGCGTATATGGCGGCTTCTCGGGGCTGCCACGTCCACTATCTCGGCCCGAATCTTCCCAGCGCGGCCCTGCAGATATTCTGCCGTCTGATCAAGCCACAGCTTGTATTACTCTCATTGACAGAAATTCCGACCGATGAAAAAAGGCAAATGTTACTAGAGGAACTCACACCGATCGCGGATCACTGGCCTCTGGCAATCGGCGGCAACGGAGCCCAGGCAATCGCCAAGTATTTGTATGGGACACACATTGAGTTGATCAGCGATTTAGCTTCCCTCCATCACAGAATACAAAAATTAAAAACAGAACGAGAAGCAGACTTTTAACTTAAAGGAGAAACTGATTATGCGACGAATTGATATCATGATCGGCCCCAAGGATTTCTCCACGCTTAAGGCGGAGCAGTTCATGGAAAGTGCGGTGTCATACTATTACGTTGAAGACACAGGGGAGAGGTTGGCAACGGCGATTGCTGAAGGCGGTTTCGGAAGTGTGCCCATTTTAGCTAAAGATGGCAAAGTTCTGGGGATTGTGAGTGAGTTCGACTTACTGAAGGCCATCATGGATGGCAAAGAACTGTCTAAGGTCACGGCCGGGGAAATCATGACCCAAGGAGCGATCTCCGTCGCCAAGGATACCCCGGCCTTGGAGGTCATTCAGTTGTTGCAAAGCAAACATCTCATCCGGGTTGCCGTGGTTGACGCTGAAAGCAGGCTTATCGGTATTGTCGCTCGCAGAGATATCCTCTTGGGCTACATCAGAGCTACAAAACGACTATGGACATTTTGATTTGGCCCCGCTTTCTTAAAAAGGCATAGGATCCTTTATGCAGGCCGGGCTGAATAAAATTCCAACCCATGGTGATTTTCAGTCGCCTGCCTAGGGACGTTGCTACAAAGAGGAAGATCGGCCTTTGCCCAATCTTCCTGCACTTTGGGTTCCAATAACCGGGCCACCAGATTTACTACAATCTACAATAGCGAGCCTCTTACTTCTTAAGCGAAGACATGGTGTAATTGTTAAAAAAGTGACCCTCCTTATTTTCCCTGATTTACTACTCTGTCTTGGGAGCCCGAGTTAACGCCAGCGAAGGGAAGCCTCAAGTCACGGCAACCTAAAGCGAAATATCCCTTGCCCGCCAGCAAGCGGGTGCAGGTTCAAATTAGGCCTTCTTTACCAATCATGTTTTTCATCCCTTCATAGGTTTTTCCTTTTTCTGTCCTTACATTTTTAGCACCTACTCACACCTCTTCCGGCATACTTCACGTTTCATGTCTTGCTATCTGAGATAGTATACCGGGGATCACGAACTGTAACCGAAGGAATGAACATGGAACCCTGTCAACTTGGACAATATCCAGATCACTCCTTTTGGTTTTTTGCCAAAAACGGTAAAAGCCGCGAGGTACCCTTAACTCCTCTCTCAAGAAGAGCTTTGACCAACAGCGGGAGACGGACTGAGACGGATCAGAAACTTGGCATTACACAAACATAGAAGGGGACTGAATCATACCTACTGATACATGCAGAATTTGTGTTGAGAGAAAATGTCAAAGATTTCGTGTTCCACGATCTGAAACGACTGAGGGGCAAGCAAGCTGCGGATGACTCAGCAGATGCCGAGACGGTGGTGAAGATCGTAGATATTCTTTGGTCTAGGGGTTTTACGCTAGCGCAAGATCAACCCGGGGGTCTTTGACACCGGGATGACTCAGTTAAAGATGCTAATACCACGGCATGTGAATGCCGCTCGCCAAGTCCCTAGAATTTCTGCACTATGGGGCGAGTGGTGCCGAAGGCGGGAGTTGAACCCGCATGACCTTGCGGTCGCTGGTACCTGAAACCAGTGTGTCTGCCATTCCACCACTTCGGCAAGAAGGGTC
>OMJA01000333.1 GCA_900299245.1 Nitrospiraceae bacterium
GGCGTCGCAGCCGCGCTCGCGAAACTGGCGCGCGCGGGAGCCCGACTGGTCGTAGTGACGAATCAATCGGGAGTCGGGCGGGGATTGTTTTCTTCCGCTGATCTTGAGGCGATTCATGCGAAGCTCCGGCGGCTGTTGCAGGATGCGGGGGTCTCGCTGGAGGCGATCTATGTCTGTCCGCATCATCCGGATGAGCGGTGCGCTTGCCGGAAACCCGAGACAGGCATGATCGACCGGGCCGTGCGTGAACTGAGGATCGACCTGTCCCGATCCTATCTCATCGGGGATCATGCGAAAGATATGGAGCTGGCCAAGCGGGTGGGGGCGAAGCGCGTGCGGGTCACGACCGGCGAGCACGGAGCGGCAGCTCTGTCGGAGACCGGCAACGACACGGTCGTCATCGCGCCGTCGCTTGACGAGGCGGTGACGTGGATCCTGGCCGATGCGGTGCAGGGGATCCCGGGCGGCGAGGAATCCAGATCATGACGGCGACGGGTGAGCCCGGACGAATTCTGCTGATCAAGCCGAGCTCGCTGGGCGATATTGTCCATGCGATGCCGGTGGTGGCGGCGTTCAAGCAACGCTGGCCATCCGCCCATCTCACCTGGCTGGTAAAACGTCAATGGGCTGAGATCGTACAGCGCATCGACGGCGTCGATGCCGTATGGCCGGTCGATCCCACGCTGGCCTCGTGGCTTGGTCAGGCCCTGGCGCTGAGAGCACAGCGGTTTGATCTGGTCGTCGATCTGCAAGGACTCTTGCGCAGTGCGCTGGTGGCCCGGATGACCGGCTGCGCCAGGCGGGTGGGATTTGCCAACGGGCGTGAAGGGAGCCCGTGGCTGTATTCGCAGCGCGTGGCTGTGCCGACGCCGGAGATGCACGCGGTGGATCGGTATCTGCTGATCGCGACGGCGCTGGATGCGGCCGTCGATACCGGGGCGCAATTTCGATTCAGGCGGCTGCCGCAGGATGTGACGGCGCTGCGCGAGCTGTTCCGGCGCAAGGGAATCGATCTGGATGCGCCATGGGTGGCCATGAATGTCTCGGCGCGCTGGCCGACCAAACGCTGGCCGGCCGCTTCGTTTGCCGCGGTGGCGACGCAACTGGCGGCGCGCGGCATCGGGCCTCTGGTGGTGATCGGCGGGCCGGATGAACGTGAGGCGAGCGCGCACGTGCGGCGTCTGACGGCCTGTCCGGTTGTCGATCTGACCGGCGAGACGCCGATCGGATTGCTGCCGGCCCTGTTGTCGAAAGCCTGCACGTTGATCACCAACGACTCCGGGCCGATGCATGTTGCGGCGGCGGTGGGGCGACCGGTGGTGTCGATCTTCGGTCCGACCAGCGCAGTACGGACCGGTCCCTACGGAGCAGGGCATACGGCATTGACGCATGCTATTCCCTGCCGTCCCTGTTTCAGCCGGATCTGCCGTCATGCCGTGCCGATGGAATGTCTTGAATCAATTTCTCCGGAGCAGGTCGTCGCCGCCGTTGTGGCTCAGCAGTCCTGCCGTATGGCCTCCCGATGAATGTGCTGCTGGTGCGTCCTGACGGAATCGGGGATTTGGTGCTCTCGCTACCTGTCGCCGCGCAATTGCGCCAATTAATGCCCGGCGTTCGCATCGGCGTGCTCGCGAATCCGATCGCCGCGCCGATTCTGGAGCACCATCCGGATGTGGATTATGTCCGCACGGTTTCCCTGCAGGCGCCGATCCCCGACATGATAAAGGTGTTTTCCGGCGGCATTGATGCGGTCATTTTTCTCAAGCCGTTCCGGCGCCTGATGTGGGCCGCCTGGCGGGCCGGCATTCCGATTCGTGTGGCCACAGGTTTCCGCTGGCAGAGCGTGCTGGCGAATCGCTGGATCCATGAGCACCGAAGCAGTTTTCAGAAGCATGAGTCCGAGTGCAACGTGGAGATGCTCAAGGGGCTTCGGCTGACGCCTCTGCCCGTGGTCGCTCCGGCGCTCCGGCTCACCGATGCGGAGCGGAGCGCCGGGGAGCGCCGATGGAACGGGTCGCAGCTGCCGCGTGTCGTGATCCATCCCGGCGGGGTATCGGCCAGGCATTGGCATCCGACGCAGTATCGGGAGCTTGCCCAGAGGCTGGCGCAAGGGGGGTATGCGGTGGGATTGACCGGGAACCAGGTCGAGCGCGAGCAATTCCAAAGCGGGGCGTTGGCCGGCGTCGTGCTCCATTCGGGGGTCATGAATTTTATGGGACAGCTTGCTGTCCGCGAATTGATGGCGGTGATCGCGGCCGCGCATGTGGTGGTGTCCGGCGCCACCGGTCCGGCGCATCTCGCGGCGGCGCTCGGCGTGCCTACGCTCAGCTTGTTCGATCCGCGCCGGAATAATCTACCGACGCGCTGGAAGCCCTTGGGGCGCGGGATGCTTCTTCGCCCTGATGTGCCGACCTGCGAAAAATGTATCGGTGAAGCCTGTCCATATTGGGATTGTCTCGATCGGTTTACCGTCGAGGATGTCGTTGCACGACTTGGTACGGTTGTGCGGTCGGCCCAACCGTTAACGATCCACCATATATAAGAGCCCCGTGCCGGAGACTGAGCCGTCCCGTCCTAGGTTGTTGATATCCCTACCTATTGTGGAATTCTTTCTTGACTCCCTCTGCTAATTGTGTTCATATCCTGAACGTTTTTCCTGGACCATCTGAAATAGATGAATCTTCAAGGACAACGAAACCTTATTCTACTCACGGAGTTAGAGCGGGACGGTGCGGTCACGCAACGTTCCCTTGCCACGAAGTTGGGTGTGGCGCTGGGTCTGACGAATCTGTACCTCAAACGACTCGCGAGGAAAGGGTACGTCAAGATCACCACGATTCCCTCTCATCGGATTCGCTACCTGTTGACGCCCCAGGGGATGGTCGAGAAGTCTCGACTCACCTATCTCTACATGCAGTACTCGCTGTCGCACTATCGTGATATGCGCGCGCGATTGCGCGACACGTTGTCGCGCGCGACGGAGCATGGTGTTCAGCGGGTAGTCATTTTCGGGACGAGCGAATTTGCAGAGATGGCCTATCTTTCGCTCCGCGAGATGGATCTGACGCTCGTGGGGTTTATCGACGAGGGTACGGTCGAAACCTTTTTCTCCTATCCGGTGCGGCGTCCCGCTGTACTGGCGGAGTGGGAATTCGACGCCGTGCTCCTGGCGGACATCGACCGGTTGCGGGAACACCGGGAGACCCTGGCGCAGTGCCAGGTGCCGCAGGCAAAAGTGTTTGCGCTCGCTCCCATCGTCTGACGGGGCGCAAACGAGGGTGTGGTTGTCGTTCACTGTAAGTGAGAGGGCGAAGCTGTGTTCGAGGCTCCTTCCCACGCATCTCAATGGTATGCCGTACGGACCAGGTCCCGTCATGAGAAGCTGGTGCGGGACCAACTGGAAAAGCAGGGAATCGAACCGTTGTTGCCGACGGTGAAGCGGCTGAGCCAGTGGAAGGACCGGAAAAAAGAAATCGAAGTGCCGCTGTTTTCCGGCTACTGCTTCGTGAAATTTTCGCGGGAAGTCAGACTGCCGGTTCAGCAGGTGTCCGGTGTCGTAGAGATCGTCGGAAGCGGAAACCGTCCGGAGCCGATCCCGGAGGCGGAGATCGACGCGTTAAAGACGCTCATGACAAGCGTGCTGCCGTTTGACTCCCATCCGTACCTTCATGAAGGCATGCAGGTGGAGGTGGTGCGCGGCCCGCTTCAGGGTGTGCAGGGCATCCTGTTACGCAAAGAAAAACGCCATCGGCTGGTCATCGGCGTACGGTTGATCCAGCAGGCGGCGGCGGTGGAGATCGATGTACGGGATGTGGTGCAGGTCTAGGAAGTGTCAGGTGCTACAGTGGTTTGTTAAGCAGGATTTTCTTTTTATGGGATTGAATCTTCTGTGTGGATGTTTTGATGAAGTGAAGCGCCATGCAGTATTTAAATGAAAAATTCTAGGTTTGAATGACTTGGGCTTGATGAAACCCACTTGTCACGATGCCGGTCAGAAAGTTAAACGAGGGGTAGTTCAATAACGTAATTCTTCAGGCTGTTGAGTAGAGATGAAGGTTTTGGTTGTCACAGGTATTTTCCCTCCCGACCATGGCGGACCAGCTACGTTTGTTCCTGTTATTGCGGAAGCTTTGGCTCAACGCGACAGTCTTTTGGGAGTGGTAACACTAAGCGATGTGGTTGAAAGTGAAGTGGTATTTCCTTATCGAGTTGTGCGCATTTTGCGCGGTGAGGGGAGGCTAAGACGAATAGTTAGGACGATTCTGCTTATACGAGCACTGGCACGGACGGCAGATATCGTGTTTTTGAACGGCCTGGTACTGGAGGGTGTTATTGCCTGCAAGCTACTCTCTTCCCGTCCGGTTGTGGTTAAAGTTGTGGGAGACCTTATTTGGGAACAAGCCCGACGAGCTGGAGTTTGCGACAGCCTCGATGCATTTCAAGATAAATCGCAAGCTCTCCGCTGGGTGATGCTCAAAATGCTCCAGGGGTGGTATATGCAAAAGGCTGATCGGATAATTGTGCCTAGCCGTTATCTTGCACGTATCGTCTCGAAATGGGGAGTCTCACCGGAGCGTATTTCGGTCATCTACAATAGTGTTCAGCGTCCTGTCCAAAATGAAGAATATGAATCTAATCAAAAGCCAGACGTTGATTTGGTGACCGTAGCTCGATTGGTGCCATGGAAAGGGCTGTCAGAGCTTATTAGTATGGCTTTTACCCATGGATGGAGCTTGCGGATTGTAGGGGATGGGCCACTGCGAACAGAACTTGAAATGTTGGTTCTTAAAATGGGGGCAAGTCAGTTGGTAAGTTTTGCAGGGCATGTCCAGGCTGATAAGGTTGCCAGTGAAATACAGCGGGGGCGTGTGTTTGTACTAAACTCGAGTTATGAAGGATTGCCTCATGTGATTTTGGAGGCCAAGGCGGCTGGAGTTCCCGTCGTTGCAACGGATGTGGGAGGTACTTCGGAGACCATTCAGCCCGGCATAAACGGCTATTTAGTTACTTGGAATGATCAGAAAAGTTTGATTGCCCCTATCAAGACGTTACTAGCGGATGCTGCGCTTCGGTCACGCATTGCAGATGCAGGTAGGCGTCAGGTTGCTGAGTCCTTTTCCTCTGTGCGCATGGTTCAAGAAATCATAGGTGTGTTGAGTGAGACCGCTGGTGTCCTGGAGCCAGGATGAGCGCAATATCACCCCTCAAAATCCTAAACATTGGTTTAGATCGTGCCCTACTTGAAGAACATGGGCGGAGCGAAAGCCAGGCTCGACAAGTTCTATACGCGCAGGAAATCCCGGCCGAGATTATTCATGTTGTGAAGGCGCCGCCAATAGATGGGTGCAAGCGGGTAGTGCTAGGTGAGGGTTTGGTCAGAGTTATTCCGGCCCCCGTCCATCACTGGGTAATGTTTCCCTTTGCGGCTATTCGAGCGGGGGCTCGAGTGTTACGAGAGGAGCAAGTCGACATTATTCAAGTGCAAGAGCCGATATTGTGTGGGCTTGTTGGACTATGGCTGTCACGTCGTTACCGTGTGCCACTGATTGTTGGTGCATTCACCGACCAGATTGCAAATCCTGCGTGGGCATCAGCCAGCTTGCTAAATCGATTTGCCGACTTAGTCGGGAGAATAGTCTATAAACAGGCCGATGCGATCCGGGCTGATAGCCTCGCTGTAACGCAGCGTCTCCAAGCAAGTGGATTTCCGCAAGTGTCATTCATTCCGTTCTTGATTACCAATGCAGAGAGGCTTGTGCAACCGGCAGCCAATGTAGCAATTGTTCGGCGCACATTGCTTGGTGATCGGAAGGGGCCACTACTTCTTGCCGTGGCACGGTTGGAGTCAGAAAAGAATATGGATTTAATGCTGCAAGCGGTTGAGGAAATCGTCAAAAGTGTGAACGGCGTCGTGCTGGCAGTAATAGGTGATGGGAGCTTGCGGAAGGAACTCGAGCGACGCTTTTCGGCAGGATGGATCCGGTGGCTGGGGTGGCTCCCTAATACGGAATTGGCGGCATATTACCAGGCTGCAGATTTGTCTCTCTTGAGTTCGGACATAGAAAGTTCCGCTCGTGTGCTCACGGAGTCGTTGCTTGCGGGGACCCCAGTTTTGACGACTGATACAGCCGGTGCAAGAGAAGTAGTTGAGGATACGCGTTCAGGACGAATTGTGCCAACGGGCGATCTGGATGAATTTACTAGGGTCTTATTGGAGCTTTGTGTGAACGATCGGCAGCTCGATGATATGGGGAAGTATGGGCAGCTGATGGTATGTGCACACATGAGCCGTGCCAACATTATATCTGGATTACGGAAACTCTTTGCTCAGGCTATACGGAGGCATCAGGGTGAACCTGTTGCTGTTTAATCTGGCGACGGATAAAACCCACGTGACGCTTGCGTTTGGGCTTCGTTGGGTCGAAGAGCTCGCGCGCCACTTTTCGCACATCGATGTTGTGACGATGTATGAAGGCCCACATGAGCTGCCATCCAACGTGACGGTGTGGTCGGTAGGGCGTGAGAAGGGATTCTCAGAGCCACGACGTATCATCGAGTTCTATCGAATCCTGTTCGCCATCCTGAGGCGGAAGTCGATCGATGTGGCATTTACTCATATGATCCATAGTTTTGCAGTTCTCTTCTGGCCAATCGGCAAACTAATGGGTATCAAGAATCTCCTCTGGTATGCACATGGGGCCGTGCCGATGGGTTTGCGATTCGCACATGCGGCAGTGGATCGAGTGGTAAGCTCCACTCCCGAAGGATTCAGGATCTCCTCGCGTAAGGTCGCTTATATTGGTCAGGGGGTTGATGTGGGGACGTTTGTCCACGAGTCAATCGGGCGGCATGATCATGAGGAGTTTCGGATTCTGTCCGTTGGACGAATTTCTCCAGTGAAAGGGCTGGATGCTTTACTAGATGCTCTTGAACAGTGGAAAGGTTCGAGCTCTCGACAATGGAGGCTCGATCTTGTCGGTGGGCCAACTTCGCCTTTGGAGGAAAACTATTTTGCGCAGCTCAAACAGAGGGCTCAACGTTTAAGTAACGGCGGAAAAATCTGCTTCCATGGGAGACTTGAGCCGGTACAGATTCGTCAGTTTCTCACTAACGCAGACGTTTTTGTGAATCTCAGTCGTACGGGCAGTCTTGATAAAGCTATTGTCGAGGCGATGATGAGTGGCTGTCTGGTTTTGAGCTGCAACGAAGCTTTTTGTGCTATTGCTAAACACGAGGGATTTCCCGAGTGTTGTGTCACGCCAACAGCCACGGATGTTGCAGCCAAGCTCGGATGGGTGGCGGCTCTGGATGAAACTAGACGAGCGATGCTTGGTAAGCGAGTGGCCGAGGTAGCTGTTCGAGACCATTCGCTTGACGGGTTCATTACCCGACTTGCCACGATCTTGCATTCTATGACAAATCAGAAAATAGCTGTTGCATGAAGGCCTTCTTCGTTCGACTCGCTGAGGCTATGTGTTTTGCATTGTTAGTTCCATGTTTCATTTGGGCCAGACTCCCATTGCCGGAATACAGCCGGTTTACGGCAATAAGTCAGCTTCTCTCATTGCTCCCTGGCTTTTCGGGTGTTTTCCTTCGGCGGGTCTGGTATCGGAATACGCTAAAACGATGTGGGGAGAAACTGATTGTTGATTGGCTTGCAGTTATTCGTACGAGCGAAACAGAAGTGGGCGACCATTGTACACTTGGAGTGGCAAATTGGGTGGGGTGGGCCAAGTTAGATAACGATGTCATGACCGGTAGCCATGTTGTGCTTCTGAGCGGAAAGGCACAACATGGATTTGCGGATCTGGAAACGCCGATGCGCCTGCAGAGAGGATCAAAGAGGCAGCTTCATCTCGGTGATAATGTATGGATTGGAGCGCACGCTGTCATAATGCAAGATGTCAGTTCTGGAACTGTTATTGGTGCAGGAAGTGTTGTGACAAAGACATTTCCCCCAAATCTGATCATTGCGGGAAATCCAGCTGTTATACTTAAGCCGAGAAATCCTAAGCAGCTGAAAAAAGACACACCATGCACGTGATCGAATATCTTCGTCTTGCCTGGCAATTCAGAGCGGACCCATTCTATGCAAAATACCTAGCAGGACGCAGGGTCTTGGACGTGGGTGCCGGTGCTGGAGAGTTCGTAAAGAAGGATTGCGCTCGTTTCGTAGGTGTTGAGCTTGATCCTCATCTTGTGGAGCAGTGCCAGAGTCAGGGGCTAAATGTTCAGCAGATGGATGCGCTCTCCTTGCAGTTTCCTGATGGGAGTTTTGAAGCGGTCCACGCTGGGCAACTAATCGAGCATCTTGCACCCAGCGATGCAGCGCTCTTCATTATGGAAGCAGCCAGAGTGGTGGCCCCCGGGGGATTTATTTTCTTGACGACCCCAGGGGTAAAGAATGTTTGGAATACATTCAGTCATGTGCGGCCGTATCCGCCGGATGCTTTTCGTAAGTTTCTCGATACTGAGACGGAGCATCTCGTGAGGGGGGAAGGATCGGAGCTTGAATTCATTGGCGCCTGGGGGACGCGGTATTATATTTCGAACCATTTTCTTCGTGTGTTAGGAAGCTGTCTCGATTTGCTTTGGCCACCACATGATCCAATTGGATGGACTATCATTCTCAAAAGAAAATCCAGGTTGTATTGATGAGTGAATCAACAGAGCATCGATTCAGGGAGTCTCTACGAGGATGGTTGATGGGATTTCACGGGCAGGTGCGTCCAATTACCGACGAGGAGCTCGCACGACGACTAGAGTCCTATGTGGAGCAAGAACGGCAATATAAGGAAAAAGTCAGATTCGTTCTGGGAGAAGTGGCTAGACGAGGTAGTGCGCCCAATCTAGTGTTGGATCTTGGGAGTAGTGCAGGGGGCCTCAGTGCCGCTCTGGCTCAAGCCGGTCTTGAAGTGCAAGGCATTGAGCCTAATCCTGCCGGTGTCGATGCCTCCAGACTTAGGGTAGAGCGACTCGGCCTGACTGGAGTCGAGTTTCAAGTCGGAATAGGGGAGCGAATGTCCTATCCAGCTAACCGTTTTGATCTTGTGGTAAGCATGGCTGTGCTGGAACATGTTCAGGATGTACACAAAGTGGTGCAGGAGGTTTTTCGGGTGCTTAAACCTGGGGGATGGGCGTACTTCGAAGTGCCTAATAATCTGTTTCCCTTTGAGGGGCACTACAAGATGGCCTGGCTGCCTATGATGCCCAAGCCTTTGGCGAAGTTATATGTCAGCGTAAGGGGCGCTTACCCGAACTTTCTGGATCATTTGCATTACATGAATCGTTGGATTGTCATGAGGCATTTTCGCCGAGCCGGTTTTATTCAAATGAAGGATGTGTATGCGGACTATCTTTCCGGTAAGGCTGCTGGTGAGCCTTGGGCGGATCGATCCGGACGCCTTGCTCAAATGCCGTGGTCTGCTAGGCTGCTCCGTCGACTGTGCGGATCTCTGCCTACTGCCTGGTTTGTGAACCGTGCCATATGTCTGATTGCCAGGAAACCCGAGTAATGGACATCGCTGCCGACTCCAACCAGAAGGAGAGCTTCATCCCATTTGCTCTGCCCTGCATCGGCGAAGAGGAGATTGAGGCTGTTGTGAGTACCATGCGTAGCGGCTGGTTGACCACCGGGCCCAAGACGCAGGAGTTTGAGCAGGCCTTCGGCAAAGCAGTGGGGGCAAAGCACGCGCTCGCCGTCAATTCTGCCACAGGTGGGTTACATCTTGCGTTAGAAGCGGCGGGGGTCGGGCCTGAAGATTTCGTTCTGACGCCGACTTGGACGTTTACTGCCACGGCGGAGGTAACGCGTTATTTGGGGGGACACCCGGTATTTGTTGATGTCGAGGCCGATACGCTCAACATTGATGTTAAACAACTAGAACGCCGTATTGTCGAGTTGAAACGCACGCATGGCACTAAGCTCAAGGCAATTGCGCCGGTTCATTTTGGCGGCCAGGCATGTGAAATGGATGCCATTCTCCAGCTGGCGGAAGCACACAGTCTCATGGTGATTGAGGATGCCGCTCACGCGTTCCCAACCAGCGTCGTCAGTCGTGGCGTGCAAGATACTGAACGACGTCGGCGTACCATTGGCACGGTAGGCCATGCTTCCGTATTCAGTTTCTACGCCACCAAAACCATCGCCACTGGTGAGGGCGGTATGGTAACGACCGAGGACGCCCGGCTCGCTGATCGGATCAGGCTGATGCGGTTGCACGGCATCAGCCGCGACGTATGGAACCGCTATACCTCTACGAAGCCGTCCTGGTATTACGAGGTTGTTGCCCCCGGCTACAAATACAATCTCACGGATATTGCCTCGGCGATCGGCTTAGCCCAATTGGCTAAAGTGCAGTCCTTCCAAGATCGACGTGAGGCCATCGCGCGTCAATACCACTCCGCCTTTGCGGCCCATCCCGCGTTGGAGATTCCGCGGCAACGCTATCCCAATGACACTCATGCTTGGCACCTCTATGTTCTGCGGTTAAATCTGGAACGTCTAAGCATCGACCGCGAGCGGTTTATTCGAGAAATGGCGCAGCGCGGTGTGGGTTGTTCGGTGCATTTCATTCCTCTGCATCTGCACCCCTATTGGCGTGAGCGCTACAAGCTTGACCCTGAGATGTTTCCCGTTGCCAGCCGTGAGTTCGAGCGTGTGGTTTCGTTACCAATCTATCCCAGCATGAATGATGTAGCTGTACAACGTGTGATTGAGACGGTGTTTGAAGTAGTGGGAGTATTTGCTCTTTGATCCAATATCTGCGATTCGGGTCTTTCCAATGAGATCGCTTTTAAAATGGATCTGGCGTGGCAAGACGCTGACGCGGGCTCTGCTTAATTCTCGTTTGGAAGCAGAGCCACCACTGATAGGTAGAATTATTGATCTCGGCGGCGGCGGTAGTCCTTCCTACAAGAAGCTTCTGAAAGTTCAAGGAGCTTTCGTAAACATGGATCGCATCGAGGAGGCGAGGCCTACCGTAGTTGGGAATCTCGAAACCACATACCCATTCGTTACTAGTTGTGCGGATGTCGCGATATTGTTCAATACGCTCGAGCATGTCTTTGACTATCAGCATGTCGTCAATGAAATGCGCCGCATTTTGAAGCCCGGAGGACGGGCGCTGGTATATGTTCCGTTCATCTTCCCAATGCATATTCATCAGACGGAAGAATTTCTCGTTGACGATTATTTCCGCTACACGAAAAGCTCGCTTAAGCGGATATTTATCGGATCAGGTTTCTCGAAAGTCGAAATAGAGCCGATGGGTGGTTTGTTTTTTGTGGTGGCTGAATTCCTCGGATTTGCGATTGTTCATCGAATGCTTAGATTTCCAGTATACGCAATCTTCCTGATTTTGGAGAATATGTATGTCCGTATTAGACCTGGGGTATCTTCACAACGGTATCCATTAGCCTATTTCGTCGTGGCTCAAAAGTGATGTCAGGTATCCGTTCGGCCGCACGAGCTAATCTGCTTTTAGCACCCACAGGCACTGTGCTAGCGGTAATAGCTTCAGTTGCGGTTGCGCGTTGGCTAGGGCCGGAAGGGTATGCCGATTTCGCAACGCTTATGGCTCTAGTGACATGGTTGCTCATTCTTGGCGAAAGTGGATGCAACGTCGGGTTGGGGCGTTATCTGCAC
>OMJA01000334.1 GCA_900299245.1 Nitrospiraceae bacterium
CCGCAACTACCAACTGGACTTGCGCACGCCGGGAATATCTCCGCGGAGGCTCAAGAGGCGAAAACAAATTCTGCACATATCAAAACGGGTCAAAAAACCTCGCACTCTACCACATAACGGGCACCGGTTGTACGACCGGCACTCGAACTTTGGCTTTTTTGCCGCCTTATTACGTAGCGCTAAACGTGACACTTGAACTCCTTCTTCTCAGTTGCGTGCGTAGCCAGCCGATCCTTATGGCCGGAATGGCATTCCGAGATGCTTTAACAGGGCTTTCCCCTCGTCATTGGTCTTGGCAGTCGTCACAATCGTGATATCCATACCGTGGATAGATGCCACTTCGTCATACTTGATTTCGGGAAATATCAACTGCTCTTTGACGCCCAACGTATAATTTCCGCGTCCATCAAAAGCCTTCGGTGATACACCGCGGAAATCGCGGATGCGCGGCAATGCCAGCGTGACCAACCGATCAAAAAACTCATACATACGTCGGCTACGGAGCGTAACCTTGGCCCCGATCGGGAGCCCCTGCCTGAGCTTGAAACCCGCGATCGCCTTCTTTGCCCTCGTAACAACCGGCTTTTGCCCGGTAATAGTGCCGAGTTCCGTGACGGCGCTCTCCAGCAACTTTACGTTCTGGATAGCTTCACCCATTCCAACGTTGAGCACGATGCGCTCTAACTTTGGAACCTGCATCACGTTTTTATAGCCGAACTCCTTCATGAGCGCGGGAATGACCCGTTCCTGGTAGGCATCGCGGAGCCGCGGCTTAAAACTCGACTCGTGACTGTTATCGTCTAATTGCTTAGGCGCAGCCTCCGTATCCTTCTTTGAGGACTTTCGTTCGGAGGGTTTACCTGTTCGCCCTTTTTCAACCTTCGCCATTCCGTGCTCCTCAGACTACTCGAAAGTCTCGTTCGATTTCTTACTGAACCGTGCCCGCCGTCCATCTTCAAGCTTACGAATACCAACACGAGTCGGCTTTTGCGTCACGGGACAGACATACATGACATTAGAAATCGCCAAGGGAGCCTCACGCTCGAGGATTCCACCCTGCTTGACCTTTTGATTCGGCTTGGTATGGCGCTTGATGACGTTCAATTTTTCGACAATCACCTTGCCAGCCGTTAGATCAACGGACAAGACCTTCCCGGACTTGCCGCGCTCACGCCCCGTGATCACTACAACCGTATCGCCTTTTCGAATTCTGCTTTTCCGAAGTGCTTGCACAACAACCCCCACCACGCGTCCCTACAGCACTTCAGGTGCCAGGGAGATGATCTTCATGAATTTCTTCCAACGCAATTCACGTGCGACCGGACCAAAAATACGTGTCCCGATCGGCTCGCCCTCCTTATTGATCAGCACACAGGCGTTCCGGTCGAACTTGATGTACGATCCGTCTTCGCGACGTACTTCTTTTGTGGTCCTGACGATGACCGCCCGGCTCACATCGCCCTTCTTGACGCTTGCATGCGGGATGGCTTCCTTGACCGCGACGACGATGATGTCCCCTAACGAGGCATATCGGCGACGAGTTCCACCGAACACATGGAAGCACATGGCCTGCTTGGCCCCCGAGTTGTCCGCCACATCCATATAGGTATAGTTCTGAATCATGCTAGCGCTCTTTCCTTACCTTGCAATCGGACCCACGTCGACTAGTCTGCTCGACCCTTCTGAATGACTTCCACCACGCGCCAATGCTTATCTTTGCTGATAGGCCGCGTTTCGACCATACGGACACGGTCGCCGATTTTGCAGACATTCTGCTCGTCGTGCGCCTTGAACTTCGAAATTCTACGAAGCACCTTCCGGTAGAGAGGGTGCGTCACTGAGCGCTCCACAGAAACCACCACGGTCTTATTCATCTTGTTGCTCAACACGCGACCGACCCACTCCCGCTTTTTTACTGCTTCAGACATAATCGGAAACCCTTACCCTTTCGTCCCAGACTGAGAGACTTCCTGCAAGACCGTCTTGATCCGAGCGATTTCGCGTTTCGTTTTTCTGATCTGCATCGGATTCTCAAGCCTTCCGGTGCCCAGTTGAAAGCGCAAGTTAAACAGTTCTTGCACTAACTGCTTCTCCTTATCAATCAACTCCGGAGCCGTCAGCTGCCGCAACTCTTTCAAATCCAACGCCATGTCCCTTACTCCTCGACCCGCTATGAGAACTGATTAAAATTCACCGCGAGCAACGCATTTCGTTGCCACAGGCAACTTGTGGGAAGCAAGCCGAAAAGCTTCCTTAGCCACATCTAACGGCACGCCGTCCATTTCATACAAAATGCGCCCTGGCTTGACGACAGCCACCCAATACTCAGGGTTACCTTTACCTTTACCCATGCGAGTTTCTGCAGGCTTCTTGGTGATCGGCTTGTCCGGGAAAATTCTCGTCCAGACCTGCCCGCCACGCTTGACAAAACGCGTGATCGCAATTCTGGCAGCTTCGATCTGACGGCTGGTTACCCAACCAGGCTCCAGCGCCTTGAGGCCGAACTCACCAAGGGTGATCTGTCCGCCGCGATAGGCTTTGCCACGCATACGGCCCTTTTGCATCTTTCGAAACTTGACTTTCTTTGGCGCTAACACAGTACGTTCTCCTTACCCGATCCGCCGTTCGAGAAATGTTTCTGACTTGACCGGTTGAGCTGGCAGCACCTCTCCCTTGAAGAGCCACGTTTTCACACCGATCTGTCCCATCGTTGTATGCGCTTCGGCAAACCCATAATCGACATTGGCGCGAAGCGTATGGAGAGGCACTCGGCCTTCGCGATACCACTCCGTTCTGGCGATTTCCGCGCCGCCCAAACGGCCGGCAACCATGATCTTGATCCCCTGAGCTCCGAGTCTGAGAGCTGATTGGACGCTCCGCTTCATGGCTCTGCGGAAAGCGACGCGCTTCTCCAGTTGCGTAGCAACATTTTCGCTGACAAGTTGAGCATCAAGTTCAGGCTTTTTGATTTCCTTCACAGTGATGTAAACCTGACCGCCATACTGCTTCTCCAATTCCGCCTTGAGCTTATCAACTTCAGCGCCCTTACGTCCGATAATGATCCCAGGACGAGCCGTATGGATAATCACCCGAGTCTGATCGCCAGAACGCTCGATCTCAACCTTGGCGACACCGGCGTGAAACAGCTTGGCCTTCACAACTTTCCGAATTTTGATGTCCTGATGCAGGAGCTTGGCGTAGTCCTTTCCGGCATACCACCGAGAGTTCCACGTAACGTTGTAGCCCAGCCGGTACCCGATTGGATGTGTTTTCTGACCCATAAAAGCTTGCCTCTGTCTGCCTTAGCTAGATTGTGAGTTCTTATGCCGACTTCTTTGCATCGCCGATCGTAGGCGCCGCGACAACCACGGTAATATGACTGGTGCGCTTGTGAATCGAATTGGCGCGCCCCATGGAACGAGCCCGAAAGCGCTTGTACGTTGGGCCGCAATTCACAAAAGCCTTCGAAATAACCATCGATTCGCTGTCGCCCATTTCCTTTTGTTCCGCGTTCGCGACTGCTGAACGGAGAATTTTCTCGACAACACGCGCGGCCTGCCGCGGCGTATGCTTCAACATGGCGAGCGCCTGAGGAACCTGCTGACCGCGTATCATGTCCACAACCGGTCGAGCCTTCCGAGGGGCCACCCGAACAAATCTGAGAATCGCACGTGCTTCAGTCATATCCTTATCCTTTACCCATTCGCTGATCAAGCAGTCAAACAGACGGGGAGACTACTTGAGCGCAACAGCCTTTTCCGTCTTGGCTTGTCCGTGTCCTTTGAAAAACCGAGTCGGGGCAAATTCACCGAGCTTGTGACCGACCATGTTTTCCGTGACAAACACGGGAATAAACTTCTTACCGTTATGCACCGCAAGCGTGTGACCGATCATGTCAGGAATCACCGTCGAACGACGCGACCAGGTCTTGATAATCTTTCGATCTTTCATCTGATTCATTTGCTCAACCTTCTTAAGCAAATGATCATCGACAAAAGCACCCTTACTAATCGATCTAGCCATTGCGCACCCCTGACTTGCGTCTCGCGATAATGAACTTATCCGTCTTCTTGTTCTGTCTCGTCTTGTACCCCTTCGTCGGCAAACCCCACGGAGAAACCGGATGAGGATTTCCCTGCCCAGACTTACCTTCACCACCCCCGTGCGGATGGTCGACCGGATTCATAACGACTCCGCGTACGTGAGGGCGCTTGCCCTTCCATCTGGTTCTACCGGCCTTGCCGACACTCACATTTTCGTGGTCGACATTGCCAACCTGACCGACCGTCGCCATACAGGACGACAAAACCTTCCTCATTTCGCCGGACTTCAGACGAATCTGAACATAGTCCCCGTCACGCCCCATGACCTGAGCTGATCCGCCGGCGCTTCTGATAAGCTGCCCGCCCTTACCGGCCTTGAGCTCGATGTTATGGATCGTGGTACCTAATGGCATACTGGAGAGTGGAAGTGCGTTTCCAGGTCTCACCTCGGCATCCGAGCCGGACTGCACCGTCACGCCAACAACAAGACCAACCGGAGCAAGAATATAGCGCTTCTCTCCATCGACGTAATTCAGCAAGGCAATGCGGGCCGATCGGTTCGGATCATATTCGATCGATACCACCTTGGCAGGGACGCCAACCTTATCCCGCTTAAAATCAATTTTCCGATAAAGCCTCTTGTGCCCACCCCCACGAAAACGAACAGTGGTCCGGCCATCGGTGTTTCGGCCCCCGGTCCGATGATGGAAGGCCGTCAATGACTTCTCAGGCTTCTTCTTCGTCAACTCTTCCGTCGTGACGGCGGTCATTCCGCGGCGACCGGCTGATGTTGGCTTATACGACTTCAATCCCATGCTCAGTCCTACCTTCCCTCAACCCTATGCGCTCTCGTACATTTCGAGCTTTTCGCCTTTTTTCAACGTGACAAAGGCTTTCTTCCAGTCTGATCGCTTTCCTGAAAATCTGCCCAGTCGCTTCACTTTCCCCAAGACATTGAGCACGTTCACCCGAGCTACTTTTACTTTGAGCAATGTCTCAACAGCCTGCTTGATCTGGACGCGATTTGCATCGGGATGCACAACAAACCCCACGGTATTTGTCGACTCACGAATACCGGTAAGCTTTTCAGTCAACAGCGGTTGTACTAATACTGCATGCACATCAAGCTTCATGACCACACCTCTGCTACACGGGCGAGCTCGCGCTCGTGAATCACTACCACACCGGCTCGCACAACATCGTAGACGTTCAACTGATCGGCGCTGACGACTTTGACTGACGACAAGTTGCGGGCTGCCTGCAACATGGCCGTTTGCGTTTCACCCGCCACCACTAAAGCGGTTTCACCTAATCCGAATTGATCCAACGCCTTTGCAAGCAATTTGGTCTTCGGTTGCGCCAGCGAAAACTCAGACACGACGATCACTTTGCCATCGGCCAGCTTTGCAGAAAGCGCACTTTGCAACGCGGCCCGATATTTCTTTTTCGGCATGGTATACGAGTAATCGCGCGGCTTCGGACCAAAAACGATTCCGCCATGCCGCCACACTGGTGACCGTAACGAACCCGCACGGGCACGACCCGTATGCTTCTGCTTCCAAGGCTTCTTTCCAGAACCGCTAACCTCGCTGCGGCGTAATGTGGACGACGTTCCCTGCCGCTCGCACGCACGCTGCATGACGACGGCTTCATGAACTAGGGAAACGCGTGGTTCGCAGCCAAATACTGCCTGAGGCAAGTCAACGGTACCGACCTTCTTACTCTGCAAATCTACGACATCGACCGTGGGCATGTCCTAACCCTTCTTCGACTTTCTGACGACAATAAGACCATTCGTTGCACCGGGAATGGCCCCGCGAACG
>OMJA01000335.1 GCA_900299245.1 Nitrospiraceae bacterium
GGGGATGGTGTTTCTTAGGCTACGGGGGGATGCGGTGATGGATAGTGATGGAGCTCCGTGATGTCGTTTTTCCCGTTGACAGGCGGGGGCAAAACAGGGTTATCTGTGGGCCTCCCGTTAGGGCAATTTTCAACCTAAAATTAATCAGTTAACTTTTTCGACCATGGCGAATCCATTCAACAGTATCCAAGACGCGATCAAAGACATTCGTAAGGGCAAATGCATCATTCTCGTCGATGACGAAGACCGGGAGAATGAAGGCGATCTGGTCATTGCCGCGGATAAGGTGACGCCACAGGCGATCAACTTTATGGCGAAGCATGCCCGGGGGCTCATCTGCCTGGCATTAACACCCGAGCGGTGTGAAGAATTGCAGCTTCCCCCGCAGGCCATTGAAAATACGGCGACCTTCGGTACGGCGTTTACCGTCTCCGTCGATGCCCGTAAGGGGATTACCACCGGGATTTCCGCCGCGGACCGGTCGACCACGATTCAGGTGGCTCTCGATCCGAAAGCGAAGCCGAGCGATCTGGCGAGGCCCGGGCACATCTTTCCGCTCAAGGCGCAAAAAGGCGGGGTGCTCAAGCGGGCAGGGCAGACGGAAGGCTCCGTCGATCTGGCGAGTCTTGCGGGGCTGCAGCCGGCCGGCGTGATCTGCGAGATCATGAATGAGGACGGGAGCATGGCCCGTGTGCCTGAATTGGCCAGGTTCGCCAAGAAGCACAAGCTCAAGATGGTCACGATCAAGGCGCTCATTGAATACCGCATGCAGCGCGAGACGTTCGTGAAGCGGGCGGCAACGGCCCGCATGCCGACGATCTTCGGCGACTTTGAAGCCGTCGCGTTTGAAAACGAAGTCGATAACGTCACACATATTGCTCTGGTCAAGGGCAAGGTGGACGGCGGGACTCCGACGCTGGTCCGTGTGCATTCCGGTTGCCTGACGGCCGATGCGCTGGGCTCACTCCGCTGCGATTGCCGTGATCAGCTCCATCGGGCCATGCAAATCATCGAAGCCGAAGGCCGCGGGGTGCTGCTCTATCTCAACCAGGAGGGCCGGGGCATCGGTCTGCTGAACAAGCTCAAGGCCTACGGATTCCAGGATGAAGGCAGCGATACGGTCGAGGCGAATTTCAAGCTGGGCTTTAAGGCCGATCTGCGGGACTACGGCGTTGGCGCGCAGATCCTGGTCAATCTGGGGCTCAACAAGATCAAGCTCATCACCAACAATCCGCGCAAGATCGTCGGCATCGAAGGCTACGGGTTGAATGTCGTCGAACGTGTGCCGATCGAGATTACGCCGCGTGAAGCGAACGTGCGCTATCTCCGGACAAAAAAGCAGAAGCTCGGGCATCTGCTGAAAAAGGTGTGAGGGGAAGAGCGGTAGCCAGCCAGCCCTTCGTGCTCGCTGAGCGCCCACGATAAGGCTGTGGTCGCTCAATGTGCGCAATAGAAGGGCAAGCAGGCCACCGCTCGATATGGGGGAGTGGAAGAGTAAGAAGTATGAAGCTTCGTAAGGGGTCACATGATGCGACGGGGATGCGGTTCGGCGTCGTCGTCGCCAAGTTCAATAAATTCGTCACCAGCAAGTTGCTGTCGTCCTGTCTCGACGGTCTGACGAAGCACGGGGTGAAGGATCAGGATATCGAAGTGGTGCGGGTACCCGGCGCGTTCGAGATTCCGCTGGTGGCGAAGACGCTGGCGCAGTCCGGGCGGTTCGATGCGGTGATCTGTCTGGGCGCGGTGATTCGCGGGGACACGCCGCACTTCGACTATATCTGCAATGAAGCCAGCCGGGGGATCGGCCAGGCGTCGCTGGAAACCGGTGTGCCGCTCATCTTCGGTGTGCTGACGACGGAGACGGTGGCGCAGGCGATCGAACGGGCGGATCCGGCGAAGTTCAACCGCGGCGGCGAAGCGGCGAAGTCGGCGATCGAAATGGCGAGCGTGATTACACAACTCAAGGCGTTGGAGCCGGTGTCCGCCGATGCGGCACCCCGTCCCAAGCGGACCGTACGAAAGAAAAGCAGCTAGTTATGGGATCACGCCATGAAGCGCGCGAGCGGGCGCTCCAGATTTTGTTCCAGTACGACATTCACGGCAAGCCGGGCCTGTGGCTCGAGGAGTTCTGGAAGCCGCTCGAGACCGATGCCGAGACGAAGGCGTTTGCCGAGCGGCTGGTCGCCGGTGTGATGGAAAAAAAGAACGATCTGGATCTGCTGCTTGCCAAATATGCGACGAACTGGAAAGTGAGCCGCATGCCGATCGTGGACCGCAACATTTTGCGGGCAGGGGTCTATGAGCTGCTTTGGATGGATGACGTGCCGGCGAACGTGACGATGGACGAGGCGATCGAGCTGGCGAAGAGTTTCGGTGACGAGGAAGCGTCGAAGTTTGTGAACGGCGTGCTGGACAAGGTACTGGCGACGGAAGCGCGACTGGCTGAAAAGCGGGCGACTCCGGAGAAGCCGGTCTGGAGGAGGGCTGGTTCGTGATTGAACGGTATACGCGGCCTCAGATGAAAGCCATCTGGGAGCTCAAACACAAGTACGAAATCTGGCTGGAAGTCGAACTGCAAGCCTGCGCTGCGTTCGAGAAGGCCGGACAGGCGCCGCGCGGAACCTCAGCGAAGATTCGGAAGAAAGCCAGAATCAACGTCGAGCGGATCGCCGAAATCGAAAAAATTACGAAGCACGACATCATCGCCTTTCTCGAATCGTTGATGGATACGGTCGGGCCGGAACACCGGTTCCTGCACATGGGCCTCACGTCGTCGGATATTGTCGATACGTCGCTAGCCGTGCAGATGACCGAAGCGCTCGATCTCATTCTCGAAGGGCTCGACGGGTTGCTCGAGGTCCTCAAGCGCCAGGCGATGCGCCATAAAATGACGGTGATGGTCGGCCGGTCGCACGGGATTCACGGCGAGCCCATTTCGTTCGGGTTCAAGCTGGCCATCTGGTACGAGGAAATGTGCCGGCATCGGGAGCGGCTCCGGGCGGTGCGGCAGGAGATCGCCGTCGGCAAGTTGTCTGGAGCGATGGGCACCTTCGCGCATCAGGGTCCCGAAGTCGAAGAGTTTGTCTGCGCCCAAATGGGCCTGCGTCCCGATCCGGTCTCCAACCAGGTCGTGCAGCGCGACCGCCACGCCTCGTATGCTACGGCCCTGGCGCTGCTGGCGGCCAGCATCGAAAAGATTGCCACGGAAATTCGCCATCTCCAACGGACGGAGGTTCTCGAAGCGGAGGAGTTCTTCTCCGAAGGGCAGAAGGGTTCGTCGGCGATGCCGCACAAGCGCAATCCGATCATCTCGGAGAATCTCTGCGGGCTCGCCCGGATCGTGCGGGCGAACAGTGTGGCGGCGATGGAGAATGTGGCGCTCTGGCATGAGCGGGACATTAGCCATTCGTCGGTTGAACGGGTCATCATGCCCGACAGCACGATCCTCATGGATTACATGTTGGCGAAGGTCACGGACCTCATCAAAGATCTGATGGTCTATCCCGCCAATATGCAGCGCAATCTCGATCTGACCGGAGGGTTGGTCTACTCCCAGCGGCTCCTGCTCACGCTCGTTGAAAAAGGCGCCCAGCGCAAGGAGTCCTACGAAGCGGTGCAGCGGAATGCGATGGCGTCTTGGAAGGGGGCCGGCGGACTTCAAGAACTGGTCGGCCGGGACCCGTTCATCTCGCAGCACCTCAAGAAGAGCGAGATTGCCGCCTGCTTCAATCCGAAATACTACCTGCGGCATCTCGATCAGATTTATCGCCGCGTGTTCGGCCGGAAGGCGGGATCCGCGGCAGGGAAGCGGACAGGAAGGAGAGGTTGATGATCATGAACGGCTTGCGTGGAATCGGGATCGCGTGTGTGGTGTTTCTACTCGGGTGCGTGACGGCTTCGACGGCGCCGGCCGCTGATCGGGAGAAGTTGCTGAACGATCCCGGTGTCTATGGCACGTTTGCGGCGTTTCGCATCGATCCGGAATGGGGCCGGTTGGAGCAGTCGTTGCGCATCGCCCAACTCACGGCATTGAAGGGTGTGGTCGAGCAACACCGGGAGAAGCTGGCCATCGACACGTATTTGTTGCGCGGCTTGTCGGATCATGCGGATTTTCTGTTTCGCGTGCATGCGGCGGAATTGAAAGATACCCAGCAGTTTCTTATGGATCTTCAGAACAGCTCGTTCGGCCGGTATCTGACGAGCGTTGTGCTCTTCAACGGGCTCACGAAGAAACCGAACTATGTGTCGGGTTTCTCGGAGCAAATGAAAACGGAGCTGAAAAATGCCGGCGAATCCGGGCCGTATGCCGTCGTCATTCCGATTCGCAAAGACACGGAGTGGTGGTCGCTCCCGCAGGACAAACGCGCGGCCATGATGCAGGAGCATACGGAAGCGGCGTTGCCTTACAATAAAACCGTGAAGCGGAAGCTCTACCATTCGACGGGGCTGGACGATTTCGATTTCATCACCTATTTCGAAACGGCCAAGCCGGAGGAGTTTCATTCTCTGATTCTGGCCTTGAATCGGGTGAAGGAGGCCAAGCACAACCGGCGTATGGGGAATCCGACGCTGGTGGGCACGATACGGTCGCTGGATCAATTAATCGAAGTATTGGCGCAATAGGGCGTGATGAGCGGGGGAAGCCTATGACGACAGGAACGTTGCTCTACGAAGGCAAAGCCAAGAAGATTTTCACCGCCGAGCGGGCCGACGAAGTTGTGCAGTACTTCAAGGACGATGCGACCGCGTTCAATGCGCAGAAACGCGGCACGATCGTCGACAAGGGTGTCATCAATAACAAGGTGTCGGAGCGGTTGTTTACGCTGCTCGAAGCGGAGGGGATCCGCACGCATTTTGTGAAGCGGCTCAGCGATCGGGAAATGCTCACGAAGAAGGTGACGATTGTTCCGGTGGAAGTGGTGGTGCGGAACGTCATTGCCGGAAGTCTGGCGAAGCGGTTGGGCCTCAAGGAAGGGGATCCGATCCAGCCGGCCATCGTGGAGTTCTATTATAAAGACGATGCCCTTGGCGACCCGCTCGTGAACGACGACCATTTGCGCCTGATGAATATCGCCACGCCGGCCCTGCTCAAGGATTTGCGGGATCTGGGGCACAAGATCA
>OMJA01000336.1 GCA_900299245.1 Nitrospiraceae bacterium
GTCGTCGTGCCATCCTCGGTCCTCCTTCTGCGTCAAGAAGACCACGCCGCCGACCGTTTCCTCAAGCTCCCGCTGGCCTACTTTTCGGGTTTTGGGTCAGAGACCGAGAACGTCTCTTGCGAGGAGTGACCATGTCTCTAGCTGAAGTTAAAGAAAGCTACAGCCGTTGTTGTGTGAACCCTAAGTTCTTCGATGTGTTCTACGGAAACTTCCTGGCTAGCCATCCCACGATTGCTCCTATGTTTGCCAAGACTGAGATGACCAAACAGAAGTCACTCCTCCGGCAAGGCATTTCGATGATGTTTATGCACTTAGGCGGCAATGGCGTGGGCACGACCGGTATCGATCGAATCGGGGAAAGTCACAGCAAGAAGAAGATTAATATCGACCCAAACCTCTATGATTTTTGGATCAATTCTCTCGTGATAAGCGTGAAGGAGTGCGATGAAAAATTAACCCCTGCGCTTGAGACTGAATGGCGGAAAACCCTTCGGAGCGGGGTGGATCGCATTGTGTCATTCTACAATAAGTAACCGCTCCCTCTTGAGAAGACGCCTCACGATCTGGGCAGCCATCAACGAACGATGGCTGCCCAGACAATCCCGATTCTCATACCCGCGCAAAACCGACGATCTCACTTCGCCGAGGCCAACGCCTTGGTGATCAACTGCTGGGCCTCGCCCTGAATCCGCTTCAGGTGTTCCTTGCCCAGAAAACTCTCTGCATACAGCTTATAGACGTCTTCCGTTCCGGACGGACGGGCGGCGAACCAGCCTTGCCCGGTCACGACTTTCAATCCACCGATGGCCGCGCCGTTGCCGGGAGCGGTCGTCATCATGGCGACGATCTTGTCACCGGCCAGTTCCGTGGCCTGAACCTGGGCAGGGGAGAGCTTGGAGAGAATCGTCTTCTGCTCGGATGTCGCCACGGCATCGATTCGTTCATACACCGGTTCCCCCAGCTCTTTCGTCAACCCCTGATAGAGTTGCGCCGGATCCTTTCCGGTTCTCGCCATCATTTCAGCCGCCAGTAAATCCATGATGATACCGTCCTTGTCGGTAGACCAGACGGTTCCATCCCGCCGCAGGAACGACGCTCCTGCACTTTCCTCTCCGCCGAAGCCGAGCGAACCCTCCAGGAGTCCGCTCACAAACCACTTGAAGCCGACCGGCACCTCAACCAGTTTCCGTTTGAGCTTCCCGGCCACTCGATCGATCAAACTGCTGCTGACCAGGGTCTTGCCGATCCCGGCATCGGGTTTCCAGTCCGGACGATTGGCGAACAGGTAGGCGATCGAGACGGCGAGATAGTGATTCGGGTTCATCAAGCCGGCGGTGCGGGTCACAATGCCGTGACGGTCGTTGTCGGCATCGTTGCCGAAGGCGACATCAAAACGATCTTTCAGCGCAATGAGATTCGCCATCGCATAGGGCGAGGAACAATCCATCCTGATTTTGCCGTCCCAGTCCAGGGGCATGAAGCGAAAGGTGGGATCGACAACGGGGTTCACATTGTCAATGTGGAGGCCATAGCGCTCGGCGATCGGCTGCCAATAGACCACGCCGGATCCGCCCAGCGGATCGATACCGAGTGTCAGCTTGGCAGATTTGATGACCTCCATATCGATGACCTGGCCGAGGTCGCTGACGTAGGCCTGGATATAATCGTATAGATGAGTGGTCGGTGCGTTCCGTGCCTGGGCATACGGCAGGCGCTTCACCCCTTGCAGCTTGTCCGCCAGCAGGGCGTTCGCCCGCTCTTCGATCCATTTAGTGACCTGTGTATCGGCCGGTCCTCCGTGAGGCGGGTTGTACTTGATGCCGCCGTCTTCCGGTGGATTATGTGACGGAGTGATGACAATCCCATCAGCGACTGCGGATGTTCGGCCACGGTTATACGTCAGAATGGCATGGGAGATCACCGGCGTCGGCGTATAACCGCCATCGCGATCGATCACCACAGTGACACGGTTGGCTGCGAGCACTTCCAGCGCCGTCATAAACGCCGGTTCCGAGAGCGCATGGGTGTCTTTCCCGAGATAGAGGGGGCCATTCGTCTGCTGCATTGCCCGGTATTCGCAGACCGCCTGAGTGACCGCGAGGATATGCTGTTCGTTGAAGCTACGCTTGAAGGATGACCCTCGATGGCCGGATGTCCCGAAAGCCACACGTTGCTCTCGAACCGTCACATCCGGCTTGAGATCCGTATAGGCATCTAGAAGTTGCCGGGTATCAATCAGAATGGACGCTGGTGCCGGTCGGCCGGCCAGGGAATGAATGGGCATAGATTTCCTCTACGGGATGACGCAGTGCGACACAGACTCCTGCATGTACGCCTTGAATGCCGGACTGTCAATCAATGATCGACGAAAGGAACAGGGCGCGGATAGGAAGTGCGGATCTATTGATCAACCCGGGTAGAGAAGAGTAAAAAGATCTGAAGCTATTGATTGATATTCCAACTAACGAGTTTACATAATCAATCTTATCGGACGTTATATAAATTACACGCTATGCGCTTTGACTTCCTGAACCGGCTGCAAAAAGAGCTCTCGATTACGGGTACGGCTCTCCATGAGACAATTCTCGCCGTTTCCGAGCGCGTGAACCGCAAGGTTCAAATTCTCCGTCTCCACTGGCAGGCATCGAGCCTGCTTGAACGGATCGATGAAGTCTCGCAGGAAGTCGGACAGCAACTCGTCGCCCAAATCGGACGACGCTCGTCGGAGCGGCCGCTCGCCGACGCGGATCTCTCCGAAGTCGACAATGCCGTGAATCGCGCCACCGCGCGCATTCAGGCCCTCAAACACTCGCTGATCGAAATCGATGTGCAGATCAGACAGTTGAAGATGGAAACCATTCACGAGGACCTGTTGCGGCTCCAGCAAGACCTGAGCCAACGTTCAGCCGGCATCGAGCGAATCATGATTCCGCGAGGCTCCGCCGCAATCGGGCAACGCCTGAGCGAGGTCCCGCGTTCGTCATCGATTCATGTCGCCACAGTGATGCGCGGTCCGTTCTTATTAGCTCCGGCTGAAGATCTGACGTTCCGTCCCGACGATATTGTCGTGCTGATGGGAGCACAAACAGAACTGGATCATCTGACGGTCTGGTTTACGCGCCGTCGGCTCGCTCCCCCGACCGCAACCCGGTCGGCCTGAGGCAGTAGGCACGACCCTATCCCTTCCGGTAAAATAGAAACATGATGCGTGACTGTAGAGCTTTGATAACGGCTGCTCTTCTCTGCGTGATCTTTTCCGCCGGGGAATTCTCCATCGCCGAGGCCGCGCTTACGGACTCGGCCGGCATTCGGATGCTCGAAGAAATTCAAACCGTGATCACCGAGCTCGCGGAACAGGCCAAGCCGTCTGTCGTCAATTTGTTTCCAATCGTCGGCACCGGGCGGCCTCGCGAATCAGGCGGAGATCGTCCGCCCAGTGCGTCCGGCTCAGGATCCGGCCTGATCGTGGACAACGACGGGCATATCGTCACGAACAACCATGTGGTCGGCGATGCGCTTGAAGTTGAAGTGCGTTTATTCGACAAGACTAAACTGATCGCGCAAGTCGTGGGAAAAGATCCGGACACGGATCTCGCGCTGCTGAAAGTCACCGCGGATCGCCCCCTCCCCTATGCCCGCTTCGGCGACTCCGGCGCCGTACGGGTCGGCCAGTGGGTGCTGGCCGTGGGCAATCCGTTCGGGCTTGACCGCACGGTTACACTCGGCGTGGTAAGCGGTATCGGACGGGAAAACGTCAACCTCTCCCGCTACGAAAACTTCATTCAGACCGATGCCTCGATTAACCCCGGAAACTCCGGCGGCCCGCTCTTCAATCTTCGGGGAGAGGTCATCGGCATCAATACGGCGATCATCAACTTCGCGCAAGGAATCGGCTTCGCCATTCCTTCGAATATGACCAAACAGGTCATCCAACAGCTCATCGAGCGCGGCAAAGTCGTGCGCGGATGGCTGGGGGTCGGCATCCAGCCGCTCACCCCGGAGCTCGCGAAGAAGTTCGGAGTGAGTGAAGGCGAAGGGGTCCTGGTGAACGAGGTCTTCGAGAAGGATCCGGCTGCTGAAGCCGGGATTAAACCCGGGGACATCATTCTCACGATCGACGGAAGCGTGGTGGACTCTCCGAACAAGCTGTCGCGATTGATCGGAGCGCTCCCGCCGGGCGCCGCGCCGAAAATCGAAGTTGTTCGCGACTTCACGCGCCAGGTGCTCACCGTTCCCTTGAGCGAGCGGCGGGACACGGCCGTCACGGCCTCGCTCCCCCAATCCCGAACCGAAGTGAAGCTGGGACTCGACCTTCAGGATCTGTCGGCCGGGCTGGCGGAGAAATTCAAACTCCGCGAAACCCGCGGCGTGCTGATTACCAAAGTCGATCCCGGCAGCCTGGCGCACGCGGAAGGCCTTCGTGAAGGCGACTTGATCAAGGAGGTCAACCGCACGGATGTCAGCACGGTCGGCGAATTCACCGCCGCCATCGTAAAAGTCCGGCGCGGCGATACCGTTCTGCTCCGCGTGCTTCGGGAAAATCGCGCGTTCTACGTCGTACTGAAGTCTACCGACTGATCGGCCTCAGTGCGCGGCGACAGGATGCCGCTCTGCCCTGTGCTCATCGATGATTTTCCCTGCCAGTTCACGCGGCACCTCTTCGTAACGGGCAAACTCCATGGCATAGTGTCCCCGCCCGCCCGTCAATGCGTTCAACACCGGCGCATACTTCAGCAACTCCGCAAGCGGCACCTGCGCCTGAATCTGTTCGGCATGGTCGTTCGCCTTCACCGAAACAATGCGTCCTCGGCGCGCATTCAGATCTCCCATGACGGCGCCGACGGTGTCCGTGGGAGCGTCGATTTCGACCAGCATCAGCGGTTCCAGTAGGACGGGATGCGCCGCCTCCATCGCCTTTTTGAACGCCATCGACCCGGCAATCTTAAATGCCATCTCCGATGAATCGACCACGTGGAACGAACCGTCGTAAACCGCCACCCGCACGTCCACTACGGGAAACCCGCCCAGGCCGCCCTCCTGCATCGCCTCGACTACGCCCTTCTCGACGGCCGGAATAAAATTTCGCGGAATCGCTCCCCCGACCACACGAGTCTCGAACACAAATCCTTCCCCCCTCGCCAACGGTGAAATGTCCAGCCAGCAATCACCGTACTGGCCGTGGCCGCCCGTTTGCTTTTTATACTTTCCCTGCGCTTGAGATGAGGCTTTGATCGTTTCCCGATACGGCACTTTCGGCGTATGCACCCTGACCTCCGCGCCGAATTTCCGACGCAGCTTTTCCAGCGCGAGATCGATATGGAGCTGCCCCATTCCACTCAGCACCATGTCCTTGGTCTCCTGATTGCGAACGAATTCCAGCGTCGGATCTTCTTCGATCAGCTTATGCAAGCCAAGGCTCACCTTGTCGACTTCTGATTTGGATTTCGCCTCAATCGCGAACGACAACACCGGGCGAGGCAGTGCCAGGGCCGGATAACAGATCGGAGCACTCTCGTGACAGAGCGTGTCGCCCGTCTGCGTATCCTTCAGTTTCCCGATCGCCACAATCTCGCCCGCCTTCGCCGAACCGACGGCGACATGTTTTTTCCCCAATACTCGATAGAAATGGCCCAGCTTCTCACGGACAAGCTTTGTCCCATTGAGCACAGTCGAATCCGCCTGGATCGTTCCCGACAGGATCCGGCAATAGGACAGTCTTCCCACGAACGGGTCGATGATCGTCTTGAAGATCAGTCCTGAAAACGGCTCCTCCACACTTCCTTGGCGCTCACATAATAATCCGGATTCAGGATGGCGCCCTGCCGCAGGATGGAAGACTGCCCGCTCCGAAGGAGAAGGCAAGAGGGTAACGACCATGTGCCGACATTGTGCAGTGCCGAACCGGCGTACACGGGAAGAAACTGACGCGTCAGGATATCGTTCCGCAGCCCCTGAATCAATTGTTCCTGCGGCAAGTCTCCCTGCTCCAGATAGCGATTCAACAGCCCCTCATCACTCTCAGCGACAGCTTCGATCAATTGCTTCCGCGCGTGTTGGGCCGCCGGTTCCATGTCGGGCGGCACGGCGACCCGTTCCACCGAAGGCAACGTGCTTCGAGAGCGGATGAGGGCATGTTCCAGCACATCGACTACGGAGTTGAAACCGGAGCCGTCATGAACGGGCAGCACCATCGGAACCGGAGTGCACTCGAACTGCGTCCGGCAGGTCTCGAGCGCAGCATCGAATCCGGCGCCTTCTTTATCCAACCCGTTCACGAACATCAGGCACGGCAGCTCCAATTCCTTCGCTCTGTGCCAGAGGCGGGCCAATTCTGTCCGCACACCGACACCAGGCTGGAGGACGACAATGAGGGCATCGACGGCACGTAAGGCGGTCAGGGATTCACCCAGAAGGCTCAGAGCACCGGGAGCATCGACGAGCGTGATGGCCGTCTGATTCCATGTGAATTGGAGCAGGCTGGTGCTGGCGGAACAGTGATGGTGGAGTTCTTCCGGTTCGAAGTCGAGACCGTTGTACCCTGGAGGACCGTCCCGAGCGACGGGATGGCGCCGCCTGTGTACAGAAGTGCTTCGGCCAGGGAGGTTTTACCTGCGCCGAGGTTGGATACCAGCGCGATATTTCTGACGGGTTCTATGCGAATCTCTTCCATAGCAAACCCTCCTTATTAAAAGGCCCATCTATCGTCAGAGCATTATCTTCCTCACTTCCTCCGCATCGCCGTCCTTGCCGGTTTCGTGCTTTACCCCGATCGTGAGTGATTGGGCGCTATAGTTTAACCCATCCTTCATCCGCAAAGCTCACATAGCGACCGTCACCGATAATCATATGATCCAAGACCCGAATCCCCAACACATCGCCGGCCATTACCAGCCGATCCGTCAATCGACGATCCTCCGCGCTGGGGGTCGGGTCTCCGCTGGGATGATTATGCAGAAAAATCACGCCCGCGGCTGACTCACGAACCGCAAGAGCGAATACTTCGCGAGGATGGACGATGCTCAGGGTTAAACTTCCCTCCGACACCGTCGTTTCTTTGATGATGGTATTCTTTGCATCGAGCAGGACGACTTTAAACAGTTCCCGCTTCAGATCACGCAGCAGTGGATGAAAATGCCGGAACAGATCCGCGCTCGATGAGATCTTTGTCCCCGTCGAGACAGGTACCGCGATGGCCCGCCTGCCCAATTCAAGCGCGGCTTTGAGCTGGGCAACTTTTGCCGGCCCTATCCCGGGAATTTTGCAGAGCTCATCAACTCCACTTCGGGCCAGCCCGGCCAGACCTCCGGCACAATGAAGCAGTTCCATGGCCACCTGCACCGCAGATGAATCCCGCCGTCCGGTTCTCAGCAAAATTGCCAGCAATTGGGCATCCGTCAGTACCTCAGGCCCTTTGGCAAGCAGGCGCTCTCTGGGACGCTCCGTTGCCGGCCACTGACCGATTCCTTTCTGGAGATCTGTAGTCGTCATTTTTGCCTCTTGCCGAACAAAATTCTGACGCCACGCACCTTTTTGCACGGATGACCGAGGTAGGTTTTACCCCATGGAGACAACTACGTAACCGTTAAACTATTGAAATATTGACAACTGACAATTTGGTGCAGCTTTTGCTTTATTCGGCAATCAGCTGTTAACGCAGATACCTGGGAGGCCTCGATGGAATGTCCGAAATGCAAAGGCATGATGATGTTGGAGCGGTTCTCAGACTTCTTCCTCATTTTCTACGCCTGGAAATGCATCAACTGCGGCGCGATTATCGATCGCACGATTTCCAATAATCGAAGAAAGAGTCTGGCTGCTCGGGACAGTCAACCGGTGTCTGCCAGCTAATTTCCGCAGACTCATGACTGACACCCGATCCAACCTTGGGCATCCACTCATCCCGTCGGATCGGGTTCTACCTCCGTCCGGATCCCGGACGGCCTAAAACTATAACGGTTTCCTAACTGCTTGGCAAAACATTTTTCTCGCCCAGGAAATTCACCGCACCCTCTCCCGTTTTAGGTCTCCAATTCCCCTCCAGTTTCCGACCCGCTTCTGATTGCTTGACCCCTTCAAAAACGCTGTGTTAGAGTCATCTACTCTTAACGACGCGATAGATCTGAAGTCATGCGAGTTATAGCTGGATCCCACCGGGGTCGACGCCTTCAGGGACCGCA
>OMJA01000337.1 GCA_900299245.1 Nitrospiraceae bacterium
CTGGTCCGCGAGTTATGTGAGTTGTGAGGCCTGGGTTGATTCCCACATCCAGGAGACAATTGTCATGACGAGTAAACAATCGGTGCAGAGCGCAACATCGACCGCTGCCACCGTTATTCCCACCACACCGACCATCAAAGATTCTCCCGCAGTTGAGCGGGCTCTCAACCGCAGCAAGTTATATCTCCTGGTTTCCTGGAGTCTTCTATATCCGGAAGACGAGGAGTTTCTTGACTATTTGCAGTGCGGGGAGTTCGTGGAAGACGGTCGGGCCGCCTTGGACGCTCTTCAGGCCGCTTTGGACGCCAACCAGGGCGGGGATCGCGCCAAACTCAAGCTGGCTTCATTAAAGAAGCAGCTGGACAACGTTGAAAAGCTGGTCGCCTCCGAATGCGTGAACTGGCAGCTCAGCGATCTGCAGGCGGAACATCGTCGTGTGTTCAGTAATGTGATCACCCTGGATTGCCCGCCCTACGAAACGCTGTTCGGCAACGATCACGTGTTTGCCCAGTCCCATACGATGGGCGACATCGCCGGTTTCTATAAGGCTTTCGGCGTCGAACTGTCGAAAGATATCCATGAACGTCTCGATCATCTCAGTGTCGAGTTCGAGTTCATGCATTTCCTGGCCTATAAAGAGTCCTATTCCCGCTGCCATGACGGTGCCGACAAGACGCAGATTGTCGTGGATGCGCAGAAAAAATTTGTCAAAAATCACATCGGGCGCTGGGTGCCGCTGTTTTGCCGGATGCTGACCAAGAAGTCGGATTCCGGCCTGTTCAAGATCGTCGCGGATATGACGTCGGACTGGATTGAGTTTGAGACGGCATTCCTCGGTGTCACTCCCCAGCCCTATACGGAAACAGATTATCGCCCTGCGACCTTCAATTCGCCCGAAGGTCAGACGTACGAATGCGGTGCGCAGGATCAGGGTAATGAACTGAGTGTGTTGTTGAATGAAGTTGGTGCGCAGTCCTTCCTGGACGTGAAGGACAAGGATAAGGACAAGGAGGAGGGGGGACCTGTCGGAACCGCGTAGGTTTCGCGCAATTATCTCTAGTTTTCTCGATGGTAGTCATATTGGGCGATGTCATTAATCATTAATTTGAGAGGAGGGATTAGCTGTATGAGAGTTGTGCAGACGACCAACAAGAAATTGGTGTTTAGCATTCTGCTCTCTGCCCTCGTCGTCGGCGTCATGCTGACGATCGGGCAAGTGCCCTTGGCCGTCAGCCAGCCGGTAACGATCCCGGCGAAGGCAGTCAAGGGATCGATTCCCATGGATGGCGCAAACCCCTTGTGGGAGAGCGTCCCTGGCGTAATCGTTCCGTTGAGTGGTCAGCTGATCACCACCCCGATGCACCCGAACATCTCGGTCAAGTCGATGTTCGTGAAGGCGATGAGCAACGGTAAGGAGCTCGGCCTGCGCGTGGAGTGGAGCGATCAGACGAAGAATGATACGGCCATCGGTCCGCAGGACTTCCGCGACCAGGCTGCGATCATGTTCCCGGTCACCACGTCCGGTGCGCCGCCTTTCCAGTGTATGGGTCAGTCCGGCGGAACCACCAACATCTGGCGGTGGAACGCGGAATGGCAGAAAGACCTCGGTAAGGACAGCGCGGGTATGTGGGACGTGGACGATCAATACCCGGGCATTTTCTGGGACTACTATTTCGAAGAGCCGGCCGGTGGCGTGACCTATCCTGATCGGATCGGTCGGAGCCTTGGGCCGTTCAACTCAGGTATCTGGTCCGGTAACATCATGTCCGATCCGACGCTCCGCGTGAGCTCGGTCGAAGACCTGAATGCGAACGGATTCAGCACCCTCACTACCCAATCACATCAGGATGTGTTCGGGAACGGTGTGTGGGAGCCGTCAGGCTCCGTCAAGGGTGGCGGTTACACTGGTCCGACCTGGCGCGTGGTCATCAAGCGCAGCCTGGAGACCAGCGATGCAAACGATACGCAGTTCAAGGCGGGTATGTCTGTGCCCATCGCCTTCGCGGTGTGGGATGGGAACAACATTGAGCGCAACGGTATGAAGGCGCTCTCCACCTGGTTCACGCTCAAGCTTCCGTGAGCGAAGCGGTCTCGCGAGAGACCACCGCTCATCGCCGAAGGCGTTGAGTAGCGGTTAGGAAATGGCCCCGGGTCTGCGCTATGCAAATGGCGAAGTGACCCGGGGCTTTTTCTATTCTGCGCCACATTGTCTGGTTGCGGATCTGATGGACGAGTGTGCGTGACACACCGAAGAGAAATGCGTCGGATGGTGGGTTGCAAATGAAGAAGACGGGAGTGTATAAACGAACAGTGAAATCATTCGAAACTATCTGATTTTCCGAAGATATTAGAAAGTGGTTTCCATGAAAGTCTCGTTGCTGTTTCCTCCTACCTGGCATCCTTCTCAACCGTACCTCAGTCTTCCCTCACTTACCGGATTTCTGCACCAGGGCGGCGTGAAAAACGTCTCTCAGCGGGATCTGGGAATCGAGCTGCTCGACCAGCTTCTGACCCGTTCATTCGGGGCCGAGGTGCATGAGCAATTGCTCGCGAAGCAACGGGAACTGGAGCGGGGGACGACCGGTGAACTCGGACCGGGAAGCCGTGAGCATGCCGCGAAGATTGCGGAGTCGCTCGACCGGTTCCCGTATTTGATCGATCGTGTAGAACTGGCCAAAGAGACGCTGCGCAGCGAAGCGTTTTATGATCTCGACGCCTACCGGGGCAGTCTCTTCATGATCGATAAATGGCTGGAACTCGTGTCGTCGGTCTATTTCCCGACCCGATTGACGGTCGTGGATAATCAGTTCAGCAATTATTCGATCTATTCC
>OMJA01000338.1 GCA_900299245.1 Nitrospiraceae bacterium
AAGGTTCTGGCCAAATCCGCCGTAACGATGTACGGACGATCAAGCGAGCCGCGAACGATGCGAATCTCTTCCAGCAACGCCGTTTCGTTATAGTTCTCCACCGCCGCCAGCGCCTGGAGCACCGTCATATTTCTCGGCATCGGCACCGGTCCAGGCTTCCGGACGTCGCCGAACACGAACACTCGCTTGATCTTGAGCGATTTTTTCTTCAGGACGACCTGCACTCTGGGATTGCGCATGTACGGGATCACCTGTTCCTGAATGCGTCCTTCAGCCTGTTGCGCCGTCAATCCGCCGACCGTCACTTCCAGGAATGAGGCTCCGATCACTCCGTTCTCCCGCACCACACTGGTAAACTTTTCCTCACCGGCTCCTCGGCGGATGACGATCTCCAGAATGTCGCCTGGCTCGATCGGCGTCTCCGCTGTCGGCACGGCCTCATCCGCATATACATCCCCTCTGGGCATAGGCGGCAAGGTTTGAGCGGCAGTGTTGATCGCCGATGGAGGGAGTGACGACTGACCGGGATTCCGGCACCCCGGCAAGACCGCCAATCCGATCCCCAGACCTATCAGACACCATCCCATCGTCTGTCGCACAGATATTCTCATGGGTCCTCCTGACGCCCTTACGCAACCTGCGCCGCCGGCAACACCTCGACGATGTGCGTCGTGGTTTCGTGACTGAGATCCAGCGGCGCCGCCTCGCCGGTTGTACTTCCCTCGCGACTCCGTCGCACAAGAAGAACGGGCCGGAGCGGAAACCGTGGATTCACTTTGGACACCACCCCGATATGTCCATCGTTCAACCGGACGGCTGTCCCGACCGGATAGAGCGAGAGCTGATCAACCAAGGTCTTAAGAAGCCGCGGCTGAAAGGCTTGTTTGTACTGAACCAGCAATCCTCGGAGAGCCTGGTGCGGGACCACCCGGGGATGATACGGACGCAGTGTGATCAGCGCATCAAACACATCGGCTAAGCCGATGATCTGTGCCAGTTGATCAATATCCCCCCCTCTCAGTCTGCAGGGATAGCCGCTCCCGTCCCACCGTTCATGTTCCTGTGCGATGATCGTCGCCAGCCAGTGATAAGACTCGCCCATGTCGGCGATAATCCTCCGGCCCTCTTCAGGGTGGGCATGAATACGCGCCCATTCTTCCTCATTCAGCGAACCTGCTTTTTCGAAGATGCCCGGTGGAACCAGCCACATGCCGATATCATGCAACAGCCCGCCAAGAGCCAGACGGTGAAGCGCGGACGATTCATAATGGAGTCCGATGCCGATTTTCACACTCAGCACAGCAACGTTAACCGCGTTTGCAGCCTGATAATCATCGGGAGCTCCGGCCATCACGCATTGAATCAAGTCATCGCCGGTTTGCAACCGCGAGATCACATTTTCCGCCAGCCTGACACACGCATCGATCGGCACCACACCCTTCGCCCGAACCACCGCCCCGACCTTGGCCATATCATGCTGAGCCGAGGTGTACCAATCGACACATCCAGTAGCTTGAACCGACAGGGACGCCGCAGTGCCGGATGAGCGTTGCAGTTGTAAGGACTGGGGTTCAGCCCGCTGTCGGACAGCCGGATCACCCGGTAGATCAGGCCCTTGGGCCCGGACTAAATCTGAGAGCCGCATGAGGCATCCCTCAACAACATTGGATGATTAGGACGACTTGCCGGACGACCGGCGGCCGTTCGCCACCAGTTTCAGCTCCGGTTTTTTCAATTCACGCTCTAACATCGCCCGAATAAACCCGCTGGTCGTATAGCCTTGCGATTTCAAAGCATCCAGTTGTTCTTTCAATTCGAGCGGTAGTTGAATAACAATGCGGACGAGATTAGCCATGATAGTAATACTCCTTCGATCATAGGTTCCCAGGGCATGGATGTGTGCACATGCTATGCCTTGCTATCATTATGACAATAGTGAGCAAACTCGCTGACTTACGCTGAGGCACTTCATCATTGTGGACAGGAATGGACACAAACGGCCATTCCGGCACCTTCAATGTACGAAATTGACTACGACCGCGATGGGGATCGATTCAAGATAACGCTGTAAATGGAACGTCTTAGTCGCTAGAATTCATATGCCCGCATCCATACCCGAGACCAATTGTCCCGCTCGCAAGTCCAGAGGCAATCCCATAAGCTCACCGGCCGCAACACGCCATCGCGCGTCCGCCGCACCCGCAATTCAGCGGTGGAGACACGGCCGGTCACGATCACCGCACCGTCCCGGTCCGTTCTGGCTATGTCGCTTCCCACCGCCGAATACGCTTCAACGACGTCAGGAACAGGATGTCCATAGGAATTATTCCGGCCCGCTGAAAACACCGCGTAGCGTGGGCGCACCAGTGCAATCCACTCAGGGGCCAACGAACTCCGCCCCCCGTGATGGGGAACTTTGAGCACAGTCGCCGAATCTTGGCCGAGTGCCGCAAGACGGCGAAGCCCGTCGGTTTCGATATCGGCGGCAAACACAACGGTCTGTCGGCCGCACGTCAACTGAGTGACGACCGATTCATTGTTTAAGACTGTGCCGCTTCTGTGTTGGACGAACGTTCCGCCAGCCTTGGCCGCAACCGGATTGAGGACGAACAGGCGACAGACATTTCCATCGACAATATGCTGACCTCGGACCGCAACATGGTCCGTCACCTTTCGCGCGCTCACCGCATGACGCAATTGTTCGAAGAGAGGCTCGGGTCGTTCGATCCATGTGTGCCAGAACTCTCCGACATCAAGATGTCGAATCACCCACGGAAGTCCTCCGACATGGTCCTGCTGCGGGTGAGTCGCCACGATATGATCCACTCGATGTATCCCCTGATTCAACAGAAAGGGGGCGATGACACCGCGCCCCATGTCGAACCGCTCATACTTACTCCCGCCGTCGATCAACACCGTCTTCCCGTCAGGCAGTTGCAGCACCGCACTGTCCCCCTGTCCGACATCGAGAAAAGTCACGCGCCAACGATCCCCGTCTGCCATTGGACTTCCGGACCAGATCCATCCGCCCAATGCCAACGCGATCAACCCTGCGCCGACACTCCGCTGATTGCGGAAATGAGCCGTACTGGCTGCGAGAAGCACCCCTAGATAGAACAACACCATGCCCCATAGCGGAGGGGCGGATACCCGCCAATCACCGCCTGTCCAATTCGCACACCAGTGCAAGGCTGTCACCATCCACTCCAGCAATGTCTGCTGAAACACCGCCAGCGGAAGATACTCCGTGCCGTGCAGAAGCGTCACGAGTGCCGACAGTAGCCCCACGGGCACGAGAATGATCCCCGTGAAGGGCACCGCTACGAGATTGGTTATCAGCCCAAGCCATGGCACCTGATTGAAATACCAAGCCACCAGTGGAATTGTGATCACGGTCACCGCGGCACCCGAGACCACCGCCTCGATCACATGCACGATCCAACTCCGCCACTGTGAGTAGACAGGTGCTGCTTTCATTTCACTGTGCCCTGCCGCAGTGATGACCCGAATGATCGCCAGCACAGAAAGAAAGGATAACTGAAAAGAGATGTCACCGATCGCACGAGGATCATGCAATAGAATCAAGACGGCTGCCCCCGCCAGCGCATGCAACAGATGTTTCTCCGAACCGATCCAGACGGCTGCGAACGCCAGGCAGATCATGATCCATGCCCGCATCGTTGCAAGTTCAGCTCCGGCAAGCAACGCGTATGCGGTCACGACAACCCAGGTTCCCAGAATCGCCAGACGAGTCGGGGTCAGAAACCTCGTCACAGTTAATAATGCCGGCGATGGAAGCCGCGTGAACCCCCGACGGATGGCGCCAAACACCACAAGGGCGATGAGGCCCAGATGCGATCCGGAGATGGACAGCAAGTGAACGGTCCCCGTCGTCATAAAGATTTCCTGAACCTCCTCGCCGACATATCCGCGCTCCCCGATGATGATTCCCAGAAATATACCGAGTGCAGGCTGGGACAATGCCGTGATTGCAGCTTCGCGAATGACGCTTCGCGATCGATCAATGAAACCCCATCCACGCCACCACCACTCTACTCCTCCCGTTGTGGCCAGCACGTGAACCGCTTCCGGACCGGTAACCGTCCCGACAGCCTGGATGCCCTGTCGCTCAGCATACGACGCATAGTCGAATCCTCCCGGATTGAGAGAACCGGCCGGAACATGCAACTTCACTCGAAAGACAATCTGATCGCCGGCATACACAGCATCGCCAGGATCCCGCCAGTTCAGCCGAATCGTGCCGTAGCGCGATATTCCAGGAGAGGACGCATCCAGTTGAACCAGCATCGTCATTCGGGAGGGCGCATGTTGTACCAGGCTGACAATTCTCCCCGCATACTCGGAATGAAATTCTTCCTGGAATTCATCCCTGGGATACATGGAGGGCTGGGGCGTCGCCACAGTCCAATAGATCATGCCCAGACAGAGGGCTCCGGACCAGGACAGACTGCGCGATTGTGTTATAAATCCGGCTCGCTCAGCGAAGGAAAGGACAAGAATCAATACCAGTAAAACGATGAGCAGAGCGACGGGGAAGTAGGGGAAAAGCGCACCGGCCACAAGGCCGGCAAGAAAGGCGGCACAGAGGGATGGCAGCATAAGCCTTCCCTGTCACGGATAGGACTCTACGTGAGATGCGTACGCACGAGTCGTGCGAGATCTTCGGCCACTTCCCTGATCACGGCATCCCGCTCTCCCTCGACCATGATACGGAGCAGCGGCTCCGTCCCGGAATAGCGGACCACAACTCGGCCGCTCCCGTTCAACCGGCGCTCGCTCTCGCGAATGGCCCGATCGATTTCCGGCACCGTCTCCAGCTTCGGTTTCTGCTTCACCGTGATATTGAGGAGGATCTGCGGGACCGCCGACATGGCTTGCGCCAATTCCGAGAGCGGTTTGCCTGTCCGCTTGATCAGCGAAATCATTTGGAGCGCGGAGATCAGGCCATCGCCGGTCGTGTTGTGATCCAGAAAAATAAAGTGTCCTGATTGTTCGCCGCCGAAATTATACCCTTCGGCCAGCATGCGCTCGAGCAAATACCGATCTCCGACAGGTGTCCGCAATAATTTGATTCCGGCTTTCGCCATGGAAAGTTCAAGCCCGAAATTGCTCATCACAGTCCCGACCATCGTTTGCTTGGCCAACAATCCGTTTTGATGCAAATCAAGCCCCAACGCCGCCATGACATGGTCGCCGTCGATAATCGTCCCCTGCTCGCAGACGAAAATCGCGCGGTCGGCATCGCCATCGAGGGCAATGCCGATATCGGCCTTGTGGCGACGGACGGCTTCCTGCAGTTGCTCCGGGTGCACGGCCCCGCATCCGGCGTTGATGTTCATGCCGTTCGGTTCATTGCCGATCACGTCGACCTTCGCCCCAAGCTCGCGCAACACTTTCGGAGCCAGTTTGTACGCAGCCCCGTTGGCGCAGTCCACGACCAGCTTGATCCCCTGGAAGTCCAGATCGCGCGGCAACGACCGTTTAGCAAACTCGATATACCGCCCTTCCGCATCGTCGATGCGAAAAGCTTTCCCGATCAAGTCCGCGGTTGGACGCAAATGGCTGATCTCATTCGACACGATCAGATCCTCAATGCGGGCTTCCATTTCATCGGGCAATTTGAAACCATCGTTCGAAAAGAATTTGATACCGTTGTCCTGATAGGCGTTGTGCGATGCTGAAATAACGACCCCCGCGTCGGCCCGCAGGCTTCTGGTCAGAAACGCAATGGCCGGCGTCGGCATCGGACCAACCAACAGCACATCCACCCCCATGGAACAGATGCCTGCCGTGAGCGCCGACTCCAGCATGTAGCCGGAAATACGCGTATCCTTTCCGATCACGATTTGATGACGGCCGGCGCGTCGCATAAACAGGTGGGCGGCGGCCCGTCCAAGCTGCATCGCCATCTCACTGGTCATCGGTTCCAGATTGGCGACCCCGCGAATACCGTCAGTTCCGAAAAGTTTACGCATAGTGATCCTGCTTCAAGGTGAGCGGTGCCGAGCGAATTGCTGCGGCTACCCTAACGACATCTTTCATACTGGCCACATCATGCACGCGAATGATTGCGGCACCTCGATCGACCGCCAACGCGACGGCGGCGGCAGTGCCCCATTCGCGACCCTCAACCGGCTTGTCGAGAATCTTTCCAAGAAACGCCTTCCGTGAGAGTCCCGCCAACAGAGGACACCCGAATCCCCCGAAGGCCGGCAATTGGCTCAATAACTCCACGTTATGCTTCTGCAGCTTACCAAAACCGAATCCCGGATCAAGCACGATACGGCTTTTGACAATCCCCGCTTGTTCCGCTGCGGCAATCCGTTCACTAAAAAAATCCCGCACCTCTGACACCACGTCGTCATATCTGGGAGCCTGCTGCATAGTCGCGGGCATGCCTTGCATGTGCATTAACACGACCGCAGCCCCGTACGTTGCGATCACAGATGCCATCTCAGGGTCGAACCGCATTGCGGTCACGTCGTTGATGATGGAGGCACCCGCATCAAGCGCTGCACGAGCCACTCGCGATTTCATGGTATCCACGGAGATCGGTACCGCTGTCCGCTTAACCACCTCGCTCAAAACCGGAAGCAACCGATCCATCTCTTCTTGCTCGCCCACAGGAACGGCGCCCGGCCTCGTCGATTCCGCACCCAGATCGAGAATGTCCGCCCCTTCCTCCACTAATGCGTCGGCCTGCGCGACAGCCCGATCAACCGAGAGGTACCGGCCTCCATCAAAGAATGAGTCCGGTGTAATATTGACAATCCCCATCATCAGAGGACGACCATGGATTGGAATCGTCCTCCCTCTGGAAAAGATTGTGTAGTCGATCACCTCAGTACTCCGCACAAAAATGGCTGTCGAACATCAGCAGCCGGCCGGTCAATCGAAATGACTGGCTCACCGTCCATGCCGAAAGGCAGACATCGCCTTTCATTTCATCTGGCAGTTCCGTAGTAACTGATGCCACACTTCCCGTCTGTGCCCAAACAGGAAGTGTGGCCTGTACTGATGTAGATTAGGCAGGAACAGTCTGCGAGGAAGATTGCAACAAAATCGCATCGATTTCCGATGCGTCAAGCACTTCTTTTTCGAGCAATGCTTCAGCCAACGCTTTCAAACTGGTCATATTCTCGGTAAGAATCCGCTTGGCCCGCTCATAGTTTTCCGTCACAAGCCGCCTGATCTCAAGATCGATGTCGAGCGCGACTTGATCGCTGAAATCACGCTTCGCGGTGATCTCACGACCAAGGAAAATTTCTTCTTCTTTCCGCCCGAAGGTAAGCGGTCCCAACTTCTCGCTCATCCCCCATTCGCAGACCATCTTCCGGGCCAGATCAGTGGCCCGCTCAATATCGTTCCCCGCTCCGGTCGTCACATGGTTGAGCACCAGTTCTTCAGCGACCCGCCCACCCATTAAAATAGCGAGGTTATTGTAAAGGAAATCCTTCGAGTAGTTGTGCCGATCGTCGGTCGGCAACTGCATGGTCACACCCAGAGCCCGCCCGCGCGGAATAATCGTGACCTTGTGAACCGGATCCGTCCCTGGCAGCAGTTTCGCCATCAACGCATGGCCCGCCTCATGGTAAGCCGTCGTGCGCTTTTCTTCGTCCGTGAGCATCATGCTCTTGCGCTCGGCGCCCATCAGCACCTTGTCCTTGGCCATTTCAAAGTCAACGACCTCGACTTCTTTCTTATTCTGACGGGCGGCCCACAAGGCCGCTTCATTCACAAGATTTTCAAGGTCGGCTCCGGAAAATCCTGGCGTCCCTCTGGCGATCTTTTCCAATTCGACATTGGCAGCTACAGGCACTTTCTTCGTGTGCACCTTGAGGATTTCCGACCGGCCTCTGAGATCCGGGCGGTTTACGACGACCTGCCGGTCAAACCGGCCGGGACGCAACAACGCAGGATCCAAAACATCGGGCCGGTTCGTAGCGGCGATCAGAATGACACCTTCCGTCGTATCGAAACCATCCATTTCAACCAGCAATTGATTCAGCGTCTGCTCCCGCTCATCGTGCCCGCCGCCCAAACCGGCACCGCGTAACCGTCCCACCGCATCAATTTCATCGATAAAAATAATGCAGGGCGCATGCTTCTTGCCCTGTTCGAACAAATCGCGGACACGCGAGGCTCCGACGCCCACAAACATTTCCACGAAATCAGAACCGCTGATGCTGAAAAACGGAACACCTGCTTCCCCGGCGATCGCTTTGGCCAGCAGGGTCTTGCCGGTTCCGGGAGGGCCGACAATCAATACACCCTTCGGAATTCGTCCACCCAACTTCTGGAACTTTCGAGGATCTCTCAAAAACTCGATAATTTCCAGAACCTCTTCCTTCGCCTCTTCAATACCCGCCACGTCGGAAAACGTAACCTTCTTTCGATCTTCCGTCAGCATCCGCGCCCGGCTTTTCCCGAACGACAACGCTTTGTTTCCCCCGACCTGCATTTGGCGCATCAAGAAGAACCAGAGCCCGAGAAACAGAATGAACGGTCCCCACGTAACCAGGAAGGTGATGTACCACGGACTCTCTTCCGGCGGCTTGACCTCGATCTGCACGTCTTTCTCGCGGAGCACCTTGACCAGATCAGGATAGTCTGGCGAAAAGGTTCGTATCCTCGTTTTATCTTTTAAGACGGAGCTGATGTGATTGCCTTTAATGATGGCTTTTTCAACATCGCCCTTCTCAATTTTGGCCATAAAATCACTGAATATGACATCCTCTTCCGGCGCGTGAGTCGGCACGCTGAACAGATTGAACAGCAGAATCATGAACAAGCCGACGACCACCCAAAAGAGCAGGTTTTTCACCCTGGAATTCATCCAGATCTCCTTCGTGGGAACGTTAAATCAGAGGAGGATACTCACTAACACCACGCATTGTGAGTGATGTTAACACAGGGGCTTCAAAAGTGACAATATCAAGCCCAAAGCTTACGCGTCTTCGTCCACCAGATCCAGCACCGCCAGATACGGCAAATTTCGATACTTCTGCTGATAGTCCAACCCGTACCCGACGACATAGTGGTTGGGGATCTTAAACCCTTCGTAATCTACCGGGACCGTGACCTGCCGACGGTCCGGCTTGCTCAAGAGCGTGCAGACTTTCAACGAGCGCGGTTTTTTTCGCGCCAGGGTTTTCAACAGATATTGAACGGTAAGACCGGAATCAACGATATCCTCAACCAGCAGCACATCCTTGCCCTTGATGGGCTCGGTGAGGTCCGTGAGAAGCTTCACTTTTCCAGACGTCTTGGACTTGCCGCCATAACTGGAAACTACGATGAAATCGATGTGAATCGGAATCCTGATGGCACGGGCCAGATCCGCGTAAAAGGCATAGGCCCCTTTCAAAACCCCAACAAGCACCAGATCTTTCCCCGCATAGTCCGCACTGATCTGCTTGCCCAACTCCCGAATGCGGGTACGCATCTGCTCCTGCGTCACAATCGGCCGGCCGAACACACGCTCCATGCTAATGTACCCCTTCCGTAGTTGACTCCCCGTCCAGACTGACAATCAGACACCGGCGAGTGCTGTTCTGCGCTTGAAACCGCTCATCCGGCCGATATCCGATCACACCGACGATTCCTTCAGGTGCCTCAAGGATCGGAATCCGTCCCCGCTCTGACGACGGAATCTTAAGATCCACAAAATAGTCCTGCAGCTTTTTCGACCGCCCCTTCATACCGGAGGGAACGAATCGGTCCCCGGCCCTCCAGGATCGAAGGCACAACGGCTGAGACACCCGGTCCGCATCAACGATCATCGCCCACTCCCGGGAGACAACGAACCGACGCGCCTCGGCAGGAGATCCCTCTTGTACTTGAATTTGCTGACCGGTACCAGCCCATTCAATGACAGATGGAACCTGGACTGATTCCACCTGAAAAATCGCCTTCGATCTCGGCTGCTGTAAAGCCACACCCGCCGGTTGAATAGCCAATGCATTACGCGTCAGCCGGATCCGTACTCCGCCGATAGCATGCCCACCACCGGCGCCCTTCGAGGAAAGCAATCCACGGACAGCCTCGACCGTCGCTAGAGAAGGAGCCCGCCGCATCGGATGCATCCGGCGCAACACATTCCTTAATACCCGCCGCTGCATCGCCGGAGTTTCCGCCTGAAGACGCTGGCGATGGATCGTATATCCCCCGTCCGATCCAGTCTGAACCAGTGATGCGCTTACCTGATCGACTTGACTCGCCAGATACTGCTCATCTTCCCGACACAAATCGCCCATCCGACAGAGCGCTTCGATCGCTGTCGGGGCGATCCGGCTCAACACCGGCAATACCTCGTGCCGAATCCGGTTTCGGGTGTAGATCAGCTTTCTGTTGCTCGAATCCTGCCGGTATGAGTGTCCCGTCGCATCAAGAAACGCCAGGATCTCTCTGCGTCTGGCTTCATACAGCGGGCGAACAATTTTCCCGTCGCGTTCAGCCGGCATGCCGGCCAAACCGGTAAGCCCGGCCCCGCGCAACATCCAAAGCAGAATGGTTTCGGCCTGATCATCCGCCGTGTGTCCGACCGCAATGCGATCGACGCCGAGATCCTCGGCCAGTCGAGCCATGACTCGATACCGCACCAAACGCGCCTGAGCCTGCAGAGAAACCCGCTTCGGACGGGTCCGGACATCCAACGGCACAGTATGAAGCGGCACCCGCAACGACTCGCAGAGCGACATCACAAATGCCTGGTCGTCATCCGACTCACGCCCGCGCAAACCATAGTTAAAATGGACCGCCGTCAACCGCAAGCGCCACTGAGCAGCCAACCGATGCAGCAACAGCAACAACGCCACGGAGTCGGGCCCGCCGGAAATCGCCACGAGCAGATGCTGCCCGGGTTCGAACAACCCCCGCGCCCGCACCGTCTTGACGACCCGATGCAGGAGCGGCGGCCAGGGAATCCTCACCGCGCGCTGTTCGATCATTGCCATGCTCGCCATCATCCCGCCGGCAGCGCACTGCGGTGTTCCCGTAAAATCGCTTTCGCCCGCTCCACATCCACCGCAATCTGACGGCTCAAATCCGCGCCGCTGGGAAATTTCGTGTCGCCGCGCAGCCGCTGAAGGAACTGCACCTCGATCGACTGCCCGTACAAATCCCGTCGTTCATCCAGCAAATGCACTTCCATCAAACGCTCCCCGGCATCAAACGTCGGCCGGGATCCGATATACACAACCGAATCAAATTGTTGCTGATTCCAGATTGTCACCGTCGCATACACGCCATTCGGCGGAATCACCCGCTCTACCGGCAACCTCAGGTTTGCGGTGGGCCAACCCAACTCCTGTCCCCGTTGGGCGCCCGGCAGCACCACTCCGCTGATTGCATACTGCCGCCCCAGCAGGCGTGCCGCAAGATCGACCTGCCCCTCCTGCACTAATTTGCGGACCCGCGTGGAGCTGACGATGGCGCCGTCGGCAATCACCGGCGACACCGGCTCAACGGAAAATCCAAATCGTTTTCCCATTACCGTCAACGAGGAGACATTGCCGGTCCGCCCTTTACCGAACACAAAATGCTGTCCGACAAAAATCTGTCTGAGGTGCAGACCGCGGTATAAGACCATCTCCACGAACGTTTCCGGCAACAGGCTCGCAAAGGCCTGATCGAACTCCAAAACAATCACCTCATCGATGCCCGCATCTTCGAAACGCTGCAACTTTTCTTCCGGGCTCGTGAGAAACTTTAAATCGACATGGGGGGCAAGAATCCTGACCGGGTGTGGATCGAACGTCAGCGCGAGCGCGGTGCCCTCCATCCGGCGGGCTGTCTCCACCACCGTCCGTAGCAACGACCGATGGCCGAGATGATGCCCGTCAAAATTTCCGACTGTGGCTACCGGATAGGGCCGTCCCGCACCGCCAGCATATCCGCGCGTCACTTTCATCGGGCTATCACTGGAGCTGCCGGACGGCATCCTTCGCAAAATAGGTCAAGATCAGATCGGCGCCGGCCCGTTTGACCGACAATAATGATTCCATCATCGCGCGCGTCTCGTCGATCCACCCGGCCCGGCCGGCAGCCTTGATCATGCTGTATTCGCCGCTCACCTGATAAGCCGCGA
>OMJA01000339.1 GCA_900299245.1 Nitrospiraceae bacterium
ACTTCTTCGAGGACCAACTCCTCCGATTCAGACTTCGGCAGTTTTTCGATCACATAACCAGATCGCGGGTCGTAGAGCAGATGGTCGCCGACGCTGAGCCGTTCGATCAAGAGCGGATCGGCCAACTCGGCGACTTTTTCCTCGTCAAAATGCAGGGTCACCAGTGCACGGCCGCCTTCCAGCACGTCTTTCAGCCGCACGACCTCGCCCTGCACTTCAAATGCCTTCGCCTCGATGATATTCAACGCGTCGTTCAGCACCACTTCCTGCCCGCGGCGCAGCTCGTTGCCGTTGATCGCGGGCAGCAGGCTGACTTTCATCTTCCGGCCCGACACAAACACGTTCGCCGTGCCGTCGGCATTCATGGAGGAATAGATCGCGTAGGATGAGGGCGGCGCGGTCAGCTTCTCGATCTCAGCGCGGAGCGCTTCAATCTGAGCCTTGGCTTCCTGGAGCGTGGCGACGAGTTTGTCGTTCTGTTTGGTTGCGTGATCGAGCTGGTAGCGGGATTGATACAGCCGACGGATCTCTTCTTCCATCGACTGAATTTGAACGCGAAGTTTGTCGACTTCGCGGGCATGGTCGTCGTTTTTTGAAATCACGTCCGCTTTCCCCTCTGACAACCGCTTCGTGATGTTCTTCACGGAATCTCGGAGGGACCGGATTCGGCTTGGGCCGCTCTTCTTGTCTGCCATGTGCCTGCTCGCCGTAACGCTAGGACACCGAGCGAGATCGAATCGTCAAGCCAGTGAGCGGATTCTAACACCCGACCTGGGGGTGGTCAACTGCGCGCGTTCAACCTGCCTGCGCGTCATCGCGCGACCGCGGCGCCCACGCGGCACGAACAGCCGCCTGCATCTCGACGGTCGCCGTCCCGACATCCTCCCGGCCGAGTATGCCCCCGATCATCGCCACACCGGACGCGCCGGCATCGCGCGCCGCTACGATTCGCTTGATTGTCATCCCTCCGATGGCGAATACCGGCACAGACGACCGGCGGCAGGCATCCGCCAGAGCGGCTAACCCTAATGGGGCACCGAACTCCCGCTTTGACGGAGTCTCGAAGATCGGCCCGAGGATGACGTAATCGGCTCCGTCATCTCCGGCCTGTTGCACTTCTTTGACTGAATGCGTTGACACCCCGATCAACCGGCGCGGGCCCAAAACTCGACGAACGACCGAGACCGGAAGACTGCTGGCGCGAAGATGAACTCCGTCAAGGTCCAAGGCCTGCACCAGATCGACACGGTCATTGATGATCAACCGAACGCCGCGAGACTTCGTCATCGCGTGAATCTGTCCGGCTAAGGACAAGAGTTCACGCGTGTAAAGATCCCGTTCACGCAACTGGATTGCCGGGACGCCGGCATCCACTGATTCCCGGAGGGCGCTCTCAAGCGAGCGCTCTCGAACCAGCGAACGATCGGTGACGAGGAGGAGGTGAAAATCAACAAGCGGCATGAGATGGACGACAGATCACCGGAACGATCCGAGCCGCGCGGCCGAAACGCACGCTGCCGCTCCGACTCACCCGGCAGGCGCGGCACGAATCCCTCAACTAGAGCATCCCCTCAATCGGACTGCTCGCCGTCGCATACAACTTTCTCGGCATACGTCCGGCTTTGAAAGCCAGCCGGCCGGCATCAACGGCATACTTCATCGCCTCGGCCATCATGATCGGGTGCTGTGCCGCAGCGATCGCCGTATTCATCAACACCGCATCGGCGCCATACTCCATGGCCAGCGCGGCATCGGAAGCCGTGCCCACTCCGGCATCGACAATAATGGGAACCTTCACGGTCTCCATAATGATCTTCAAATTATACGGATTGCGGATACCCAGTCCCGACCCGATCGGCGCCGCCAGCGGCATGACGGCCGGACAGCCGATGTCGACCAGCTTCTTCGCGACAATGGGGTCATCATTCGTATACGGCAGGACGATGAACCCTTCCTTGATGAGAATCTTGGCGGCTTCGATGAGCCCGGCGGTATCCGGGAACAGGGTTTTTTCATCCCCGAGCACTTCCAGTTTCACGAGATCGGAAATGCCGGCCGCCCGCGCGAGCCGAGCGTACCGCACCGCGTCTTCGACCGTGTAACAACCCGCCGTGTTGGGAAGGATCGTATACTTCTTCGGATCGATGTAATCGAGGAGGTTCTCCTTCGAACGGTCGGTGATATTCACGCGCCGCACCGCCACCGTCACCACATCGGCGCCGGATGCCTCGATCGCCTTTTTCGTCTCGGCAAAATCTTTATATTTTCCCGTTCCCACCCACAGCCGTGAGCGGAATTCATGACCACCGATCGTCAATCTATCGTTCGCGTCCATCCGATTCTCCTTTGGTCTCACTGCCGCCGCCGATAAACCCGAGGATCTCGACCCGGTCCCCTGCGCGGAGACTTCGCTGTCCGAAATCCTTCCGGTCGAGGATTTCAAGGTTCAATTCCACGGCCACACGCTCCGTCGAAATAACCAGATCCTCCAGGAGATCGGCAACGGTCCCGCCGTCCCGCCACCCGCGCGGCTCCCCATTCACCTGGATTTGAATCTCGTTGGCCATATCGTCATCCTATGGGAGCGCAAATCTGGTTGTCAATTAGCTCTCCCCCTTGTCTCCAGAGGGGTATCCCACGCACAATGCGGGTCCGTCGAGAGCCGGAAAGACCTGACATGCCTACTACGCAGAACACACAACTCGCACGACTCTTTCAATCGATCGCCACGCTGCTGGCCTCCCAACAGGCCAACCCCTATCGCATCAGAGCCTACCGACGTGCGGCTGATTCCATTCTGGCGCTGGAAGAGGACGTGGCGCTGGTGGCGACACGGAATGAGCTCGAAGACATCGACGGGATCGGGAAAGACCTGGCGGGAAAGATCAGGGAGTTTC
>OMJA01000340.1 GCA_900299245.1 Nitrospiraceae bacterium
CGGGCCCACTGATCGCCTTCCACCACGCGGCGGGCGACGGCCAGGATTAATGCCCAGGTCAGATCGGCCGTCGCATCCGTCAGCACATCCGGCGTATTCGTCAGCACGATCCCGCGGCGCGCAGCGGCGGCCACGTCAATGTTGTTGTAACCCACTGCATAGTTCGCAACGATCTTCAGGCGCGGTGCTGCGGCGAGCAACTCGTCGGTAATCGGATCGGCCAGCGTGCAGATCACCGCGTCAGCCTGTGCGAATCCCCGGCGCAAATCATCAGCGGTGGGAATCTGATGTTCTCCCGGTTCGGACACGAGCGTGTAGCGTTCGCGCAGAGCGGCCATCACTGGTTCGGGAAGCAGGCGTGTGATGTAGAGCGTGGAACGGGACATGAGACCTCCAGCGGCGGCATTGTACGGGAAGGCGTGATTCATAACCAGCCGGAGGGTGGCGATGGCTGTTGAGCCTGACAAGATGGCGCCGGGAGATTGCTCTGAATGATTTCAATGGTGAGGAATAATGATAAACTTTCATGTGCCGAACTTGTCGCGTGGCTACAAACAAGAAACTGCGCGAGTGCCGATGTGGTGTTGCATCGGGCCAAACGCCCTTGGCGCGATTGTATCAGCAGATTCAGCATGTGCTGGTCAGTATGCACAATGCACGTAAGCCGAAGGCTTAATTAGCAAACGATGTCTTATGAACAGCGTGCGTCCGGAAGAGTAGCCGATTTGTTGTAGGGAGTAATAAAGATGAAAAAGATACTGTTTGTGCTGCTGCTACTGAATCTAATTGGCCCAGTTCTGGTCGTCGCTGATCAATATCGGTTCATCACAGGAAACAAAGTACCTATCTGTGAGTTGTGCAAGAAGAATCTCGAATCTTTGGAGAAACCATCAATCACTTGCGCGCGGGAATATAATCAGAAATTTACCGCGCTTAAGTCTGTGGAATGGACCAAGTTGGACGTGATGGACCACAAAGATCTTCTCAGAAAGATCGATGAATTTATCGCGTACGGAGATCAATATGCCAGAGGAAAGACGGTGCATGGAAGTACGGATGTTGAGTTCGAGGAGCTCCTACGTGAGGAAGTGCGTCGCCAGGTATTTGGACTATCGTCAGTCGAAACTGACATCGACAATGATGGCCAGCCCGAGGTAGTTCTCAGATATGAGAGAGGTAGCTGCCGGTTCTTTGAAACACGTGCTGAGCAACTGTTTGTGATCACATCTGACCATTCTGCGCTGGATGTCGAGAAGACAAGATTCTTATTGGAATGGGCTTGGGGCTCTTCTGTGGGAATATTTCTCCATGAGAATATTACCTATGTGGACATATGGGTTGATCTTGAAGAACGGTTGACGACTTACAAATATGTCAATGGAAAAGTCCACGAGGTCTGTGGGCTAAAATATCGCCAGTCCCCAAAGACATCCAATCCAAGTCGATGAGGGGACGGGAAAAGGTGTCAGGAACCATTGTTGGCGCGGGGGCATCCGAACAACCGAATCCGATCGCGGTGGTGTGGCGGAGGGTGGGTCATGGACGATTCTGAAGGAATGTGGCTTCGAGTGAGCCGGTGGTGAGGCAGAGGAACTGCGATGCCACGTTATGAGCCTGCGGGCGACAGAGGAAGAGAAACAATGGTTCCTGGCACCTTCTTCTGGCCAGACAGCCGAAGACGAGAAGCTAAGGCGGAGGAGACAAGATCATGAGAAGCAGGCGAGTGGTAGATCTGCCATATATTGCCCTTTGTATTGGTGTGCTATTGGGGATTTTGATTGTGGGTATGGCGAGGGCTGGTGAATATGAGATCGTCGACGGCAAAGGACAAGAGTTGTGTGAGGTTTGTCGGCAGAACCTTGTCCAAATGACGGAACACCCGGCCTGTGAGCGGACTTATAGCTCGACTCTTGGCTTGAGTGCTCCTGACTGGAAGCCTTTTGATGTGTCGGAGCATCTTGGTGCGATGAAGCAAGTCATGAAATATTTAGCTACTGGCAACGAGTTTGCCAAAGACGACTATGTTATGGGTGAAGAGCAGTATGAGGCCAGATTAAGGGCGAGCGTAGCCATGGGGGTGCAATGGGTCTATCGCGCGCAGGTCGACATCGATAATGATGGGCAATCCGATCAGGTTCTTAGAATGCCATCTAAGGAGTGTAATCGAAGAAACCAAGGGTACAACCTCGCATATGATACGCCCATTGTTGTGATGAAAAATGACCTTAGTGGGCTTAATCGGACTAAATCTGATCTCGTTGAGCAGGGTCTTTATAAGAAGCTAGGACAAAGAGGTGATTCCACATATCAAATGTACGGAGTCTTTACCTACAAGGGAAAAACCTATTTTGATCGATGGAATGATACGGGGATTCAAGGTGAGAGCCAGCGTTATACCTTGACGGTCTATGAGTCTCGAGGTGGTGAAACGAGAAAGCGTTGTCAGCTAAAGGAAGTAGATAGATAACAAGATGGGGAAAAAGTCAGTAATTGATTTCAAAACCAGCTGTCGGATTGCTTGCTATATGCCGCTGTTCCTGCCTTCAGCATCGTTTTGCGAATCGTGAGTTCCTTCCGGCCCCGGTCGTTGTCTCGCCTGCCTGAGTCATGCCCTTGTTCTCGCTCTCCGGGCCGTCTAGAATGCCTCTCGCTTGAACTATGACTGCGCCAACTCTCATTCTGCCTGACCGTTCCCGCGCGATCGCGGCTGATCTTCGCGCCCAACTCGGCTCCGAGAAAGTCAAAGACGATTTCCCCTCCAAGACGGCCTATGCCGTCGATGCCAGCATTTACCGTATGGTGCCGCAGGCGGTGGTGCTGGTGGAGTCCGAAGACGACATCGCGAAGACCATCCGCTATGCCGTGTCCCGCGGTATTCCGCTCACGCCGCGCGCCGCCGGGACGAATCTCACCGGATCGGCGGTCGGAAGCGGAATCATTCTCGATGTCTCTCGGTTGAACCGGATTCTTGAAGTGAATCGTGAGGAACGCTGGGCGCGGGTGCAGCCGGGGATCGTCCTGGCGGAATTGAATAAACAGCTGGCTCGGCAGGGGCTCTTGTTCGGACCGGATCCCTCCAGCGGCGACATGTGCAAGCTCGGCGGGATGCTGGCGAATAACTCATCCGGCCCGCATACGCTGAGCTACGGGTCGGTGAAAGACAATGTCCATCGGCTCCGCCTATGCCTCGAGTCGGGAACGTGGCTGGAAGCGAAATCCTACGCGCTGAACGATCCCGCCCTGGAGCGGCTGCTGTCGACGATCCCGGCTTTGCGGGACGTGCTGGTGCTGGCTCAGTCCCATACGGACCTCATCAACGGCAAGCGCCCGACGGTGAGCAAGAACAGCTGTGGCTATAACCTGTTCGGCCTGGTCGATGGCCTGGCGCAGGGGCAGTTCGATCTCCCGAAATTATTTGTCGGCAGCGAAGGCACGCTGGGCGTGGTGAGCGAAGCCACGCTCCGGCTGGTCGAGAAACCGAAAGCAACGCTCACAGCCTTGATTCATTTCCGGCATCTGGAGGAGGTCGGGGCGGCGGTGCCGCTGCTGCTGGCCTTGCAGCCGAGCGCGCTCGAAGTCATGGATGCCAACACCCTCGATCTGATCGGTCGCGCCAAGCATGGCATTCCCGCCGACGCGGCAGCCACGCTGCTGGCTGAACTCGATGCCGACTCGCTTGCGGTGGATCTGCATGAGCGGGCGGAGCAGATGGCAACCGCCTGCCGGCCGTTCCGCCTTGCGGCCGACATGACGCTCGCTTTCGATCCCGAGCAGCGCGAGCAATTGTGGAAGGCGCGCAAGGCCCTCTATCCCACCCTTTACCGGTTCGATCCGCGCAAGAAGCCGATCAATTTTGTAGATGATGTGGTCGTGCGGGCCGAGCGGATCAGCGAACTGATTCACTATCTGGAAGAGTACTTTGCCGGGCAGAAGGTGCCGGTCGCGATCTTCGGTCATATCGGAAACGGGAATGCGCATATCGTGCCGCTGCTCGATGTGAACGATCGCCAGGATTTCGACAAGATGGTGCTGGCCTATCGGGAGATCCATTCGACGGTCCTGGACCGGTTCGGTGGCTCCATCTGCGGCGAACATGGCGACGGGCGGATTCGCGCCGAGTATGTCAGGAAGATGTTCGGCGAGGAGCTATACCGGTTGTTTGTCGATGTGAAGCGGGCGTTCGATCCCGGCAATGTGCTGAATCCCGGCATCAAGATCAGTGAGGCTTCGTTCACCGAGCACATCGATTACACGAGGCTTTCGAAATCCTGCGCGACCTGTGCGAAGTGCAACGCGGTCTGTCCCGTCTACGATGTCTTTCAATCGGAAGACATGAGTTCGCGCGGGTGGTTCGAGATCGTGACATCGAAGGACTACAGCTATCTCAATTCCAAGCGGGTGGTCGATGCCTGCGTGAATTGCAAATCCTGCCGGACGGCCTGTCCGGCGGGGGTCGATGTGTCCGACCTGATTCTGAAAAAACGGGCGGAGCATCCCAATCACCTGACCGGATGGATTTTTCGCTGGCAGGCACGCGGGAACTCCTTCGAACCCTTCCTGAAGTTTCTGGGCCGCACGCAACATCTGTGGGATCGGCCGGTGGTCAGGCGCATTATGGAGCGGGGCGCCGCGCTGCTGCTCAAGGCCCTTGCGCCGACGGCCAAGCTGCCTCAAGAGCTGCTGCTGCCGCGCATTGCTCCCAAACAACTGCGGGAGCGGCATGCCTCCTTGATTCCGAAGCCTGGCGTTCAGCCGGCGCCGGGCGGCGTCGCCTATTTCCATGGCTGTGCCGCGAACTATTTCGATGACGGTGTCGGAGACGCTGTCATCGGGGTCTTGCGGAAGCACGGAGTCGAGCCGGCCCTGCCGCCGCAACGCTGTTCCGGCACGCCGATCCAGACCTACGGGCATCAGGATTTGACCCGTGAGGGGGCCCGGTTCAATATGCAGTCGTTTGAATCCTACGAGACGATTGTGACCGGTTGCGCGTCCTGCACGCTGATGCTGAAGGACTATCCCACGCTGTTCCCCGACGGCGACGAGCGGCGCCGGGCGGAAACGCTGGCGAAGAAGGTCGTGCATATCGCCGAATTCGTGGCGCGCTCGCCGGAGCATCCGCCCATGGCGCAGGCCGCGTCGCGCACCAAATGCGTCACGTACCATTCCTCCTGCCATCTGCGGGCCGCCGGGGTGACGAAAGAGCCGCGCAAGATTCTGGCATCGTTGCCCGGTCTGAACTATGCGGAGATGCCCGATGCGGATCGCTGCGCCGGGGGTGCAGGCACGTTCATCGTAAAGGACTATGACACCTCGCAGAAGATCCTGGCGCGCAAAACCAGAGCCGTCGAGCAGGTCGGCGCGGAGGTCGTTGCAACCAGTTGTCCCGCCTGTATGATCCAGCTCAAACACGGGTTGCGGGAGCGGGCCGAGGTGAAGCATGTGGCGCAATTGCTGAACGAAGCCTACGAGGCGGCGGAGCAGAACAAAGGAACATCCCGTTCATGAAGTTGCGAAAAATCGATTGGCTGTTTGTGGCCTTTGTCGTCGTGGTGGTGGTGGGCGTCTCGCTGCTGCCGACGCCGAAAGACCGGAATCCGGTCATTCCCCAAAATGCGGAGCATCAGGCCGTTACCGTTGAGAAAAACTGTACGACCTGCCATCAGGCCAGCGCCGCCAAGCCGCTGCCGGACCGTCACCCCAGGCGGCAGGATTGCTTCCGTTGTCATGCGCGGGTCCAGTAAGATGTGACGGGTAGCGGGCACGACGGTCAGACCGGAGAGATGGAACGGACACGATCGAGGGACACGAGGGATTATGGTAACCGTATTAGTATTCGGGAAAGTCATCCAGGAAGCCGTCGGGGACAACGAATTCTCCATCGAGTCGGCAGCGCCGACGACGGTGAGAAAGTTGATCGAAGCCAATGCCGAATCTCTTGGACCGCTGCTTCGATTCATCGACAGCCGTGAAGCGCTCATTTCCGTGAATAAGAAAGTCGGCACACAGGATACGGTGGTGAAAGACGGCGATACGGTGAAAGTGTCGTTTCAGTCCCGCATGTCGTATGACGGGATGAGAGACATTCCAAGCTAGTGAGGTGCCCTGTGCCCGTTCATTGGTTGCAGCTACTTCTTGAAAGGATAGAGACATGACTCAGACAACACGGTCGTTGGCGGTCGGGATGGTGTTGAGCCTTGCATTGGTTGCGGGACACGGCCTGGCGGCGGAGCCGGCGGATATCGAAAAGTTCGTGAAGGCGCGCATCGAGATCGGCGAGATGATGACGAACTATTTCAAGGGCGGGGAGCAGTTCGGCCAGGGGCAGCGGCCGTCTCCCGAACAGATGAAAGCCATGGGCGCGGATATCAATACCAAGCTCGGCGCACTGCTCTCGAAGCACGGACTGACGATCGAGGACTATCGCGGACGCAGCAAGGATGTCTTTGCCGATGAAGCGGGTGTGAAGAGTTTTCTCGCGGCGCATCCCGATCTGAAGACCAGATACGAAGCCCTTCCTCTCGACCGGATGGGCCGTGGCGGCAGCACGGGGCGCGGCTACTGACCGGTTGCTGAACAGCCGGTTAATCCGAGTGGTGTGCGAAGGCTCTTCCATCTTTTCCCCTCCTTGGTAAGGAGGGGCTAGGGGAGGCCGAATCTTCCGGCAGCCCTGTCACGCGAGTCCATCGACAACGGCGTGTCAGCCTGAGATCTTCTACCCCTCCTGGCCTCCCCTTACAAAGGGGAGGAA
>OMJA01000341.1 GCA_900299245.1 Nitrospiraceae bacterium
AGCGGGATGACGTTGATCTGATCAACTTGCTGACGATCCATGATCCACCTTGTACTGGGTCAGCAGTTCGGCGACCCGGCGTCGGAGAATGTTATTCATCACCACGCAGGGGATTGCGACGAGAAGCCCTACGGCGGTGGCTTTCAACGCGAGGCTCAATCCGATCATGATGGTATTTACCGCCATGGTGCCGGAGGTCCCCATAGTGTGGAAAGTCAGCATGATTCCCAGGACGGTGCCTAGCAGGCCGATGTAGGGTGCATTGGCCGCGACGGTCCCGATGATCACGAGCCGTTTCGTCAGCGCGATTTCAAACACCTGGGCATTGGGGTATTGAGCGGCGTTGACGGATCGATAGAAAAGCCAGCGCTCAACGGCGACGGCAACCGACCAGAGGCTGAGGCCGAGCAATAACCCGATAATTCCGTAGTCCACCACGTGTTTCAGTGAGTCCATACCTGTACTCCTTCAATCGCGCCGGTTCTGCGTGTGAACCCTCTGGAAGAGAGACCGGATGATCCGTCATCAATGCCAGATGGAGAAAAGACCTGTCAACTGGACGGTGGTGAGTTTACGCGGTCGGGGAAGGGGCAGGAAACCCCACCGTATGGGTAGCCAGGACCTGAAGCTCGACCGCCGTTCCCTCCTGATACACACTGGTCGAACTCTCGCTGCTATGCACGATTTGCCCGGAGGGAAGACTGACGGTATAGAGGTTTTCAGACCCGCGAAACTGGCGGGCTTGAATGCGGGCGCCGGCTCCCTTGGCGGGTGACAGATGGATATCGTCGGGCCGGATCATCACGACCACGGCAGAGCCCTCCGCGCCCGGGAGTGTATTGGGGAATTCTCCCAGTTCCGTGTGAATCATCCCATCACGGATCTCGCCTTTGATGAAGTCGGCCTGTCCCACGAAGTCCGCAACAAACGGGCTGGCCGGCATATGGTAGATCAATTCCGGCGTATCCATTTGCTCCAATACGCCTTGATTGAGCACCGCGATCCGGTCGGCCATCGCAAAGGCTTCCTCGTGATCATGTGTCACGAGAATCGTGGTGGTCTTGGTGCGCCGCAGCAGCGCATGGAGGTCCTGGCGCATCCGGCCGGCCATGTCGGGATCCAGATTGCTGAAGGGCTCATCCAGCAAGAGGACGACGGGATTCTGCACGAGGGCGCGGGCGAGGGCGACGCGCTGCTGTTGCCCTCCGGAGAGTTCGTGGGGATAGCGGCGCTCGAATCCTTCCAGGCCGGTAAGCCGGAGCATTTCCTGAACCTGGCACCTCCGGTCGCCTCGCGACAGGTGTTGCAATCCGAAGGCAATGTTGTCCGCCACCCGCAGGTGGGGAAACAGCGCGTATTCCTGAAAGACCATTCCGACTCGCCGTTCCTCGGTCGGGATCGTGAGATCGGCGTTCGACACCAGACGTCCCGAGAGAAACAGTTCGCCTGACCGGACGGGTTCGAAGCCGGCGATGGCCCTGAGGATCGTGGTTTTTCCACAACCGGAGGGACCTAGAAGGCAAAGGATTTCCCCCTCGCGCGCGGCGAACGAAATATTGCGAATCGCGGGGCGCCCGGTTTCATAGGCGCAGGCGACGGCGCGTAATTCCAGAACATTGGAGGCCGGCTGATAGAGATCCGGTTGATTCAGCGCATGATGTGTTTCAGTGTGCATGTGTGTTCCGCCGCTGGTGTTGAGGTGCTGCTCCTTACGCGGCCCTCCAGTCCTTCGAGACCAACAGGAACAAGGCGGGCAGACTTAAAATCACGATCAGCAGTGCCGCCGGCGCCGCCAGTTGAAAGTATTCCTCGCTCGCTTCCAGCCAGACGCGAATCGCCAGCGTATCGAACCCGACCGGGCGGAGGAGCAGGGTGGCCGGCAGCTCTTTCATGGTCTGGAGAAACATGAGCACCCAGGCGACGACAAATCCGTTGCGCACCAGCGGAAGAGTTACACGGCGCCAGGTTTCGCGGACGCCCAGCCCCAATGTGCGGGCGACCTCTTCGAGATTCGGCGTGATCTGCTGCAAGGCTGGTTCCAGCGATTGAAGTCCAGCCGGAAGAAAGTGGATCACGTAGGCGATGACCAGCAGGAGAATCGTGCCATACATGACGGGGGCGATTTTCAGGCAGAGCACGAGCACCGCGAGCGCAGCGACCGGCCCCGGCAGTACGTAGCCGGCGTAGGCAGCCTGGAGGCATCCGATATTCAACGCCGTCGGGCGCCGGCTGGCGAGATAGGCCAGGGGCAGACCGATGACGACGCCGGCCGTTGCGGCTGCAGCCGCGAGCAGGGCGCTGTTCCAGATGAATCCAAAGAAGCGACCGTCAAGAATGGCCTGCGCTTCGGGCGAGAGACTCCATGTGATCAGCAAATAGGCGGGAATGCCGAACGACAGGCCGACGATCAGGCCCAGCACAGCGGTGATCGCGGCGGTGCCGATCCAGGAGCACCGGACGCGCTGCGGCGGCCGGTAGCGCCCGGCGGTCTGGTAAAAACGGCTGCGCTGGCGGAACCAGCGCTCGGTGATCAGAAAGAGCAGCGCCAGGACGACGAGCAGCACGCTCAGAATGCTGGCGGCCGTGTTGTCGGAACGTCCGGTCATCTGTTGAAAGACGGCATAGGTCAGTGTTTGATAGCGCAGCAGCGATACCGCTCCGAAATCAGACACCACATACAGAATGACCAGCGCGACCCCCGCAGCGATCGAGGGCCGCATCAGGGGCAACGTGACGCGCCAGAGCGTCATCAGGCGGGAGACCCCGCAGACTCGCGAGACTTCTTCAAACGAGACATTCAGGCTTAAGAGGGCGCTGCGGGTGAGCAGATACACGAAGGGAAAGGTGTCCAGAGCCATGACAAGGGTCGTACCCCAAAAACTTTGCGGGGACACAATGCGGGCTTGCGGCCCGGCCCAGAGTTGCCAGAGGTGCTCCGCAGGCCCGCCGAATCCCAGCAGATAGGTGTAGACGTACGCCAGGACATATGTGGGCATCGCCAGCGGGAGAATCAACGCGGCTTCCCAGAGGCGCCGCCCTGGAAAATCAAACCGGACCACCAGCCATGCCGTCGAGACTCCCAGAATCAGTGTGAGGAATGCGACGGCTCCCGCGAGCGTGACGGTGTTGAACAGCAGTTCGGGAATTCTCGTTGCCCATAGGCGGGACCAGACGGCTGGGTCGGCCGACAGCGCGAGGATCGTGACGTAGCCGAGCGGGAGCAGGATTAGCCCGGCGGTGGCGATCGCGGCAAGTTGCAGCGGAGACGCGAGCTGCTGGCGAAGCGTGGTCACAACGGGCCTCGTGGATTAGCGGAGGCCCACTTGCTCAATGAGCGTGAGAGTCGGTTCCCGGAGTTCGGCGAGCCGTGTCAACGGCACCAGGGCCGCACGGAAACTTTTCCGGTCAACCAGCGCAGGGTCTGCCTTTACTTCCGGGTGGAGCGGATATTCTTTGTCGAGATCGGCGAACATTTTTTGTCCGGCCTGCGCCACGAGAAACTCGATCAGCAGCTTGGCATTGTCCGCATGGGTGCTCGGTTTCGTGATGCCGATCCCGGTCACGTTCATAATCGCGCCCATTCCGCCTTCTTTTTGATCCGGCATGATGACGGCCAGTGGAGCGGCGGGCTGCGTGGCGAGGTGGCGATAGACGTAATAGTGATTCACGATGCCCAGGGCGACTTGGCCTTTGGCGACGGCATCTACGATTTGAGAGCTTTTTTGATACACCTGCGAGCCGGCGTTATCACGAAGCCCTTCCAGAAACTTCTTGGTGCGTTCGTCGCCATGAGAGGCACGGATCACCGACACGCCCGCCTGAAGGTATTCGCTGCCAGAATTCGGGATCGCAATCTTGTCTTTCCATTGCGGTTGGGCCAGATCCAGCAGTGAGCCGACTTGATCGGGTTTCACCATCGACGTGTTGTAGACAATGATCCAGAATCGACCGGAGAGGCCGACCCAGCTGTTGTCCGCAGCCCGGAACTGCGAGGGAATGGCCCGCTCGACCTCGCGCATATTGAGCGGCCGCAGGAGTCCTGCCCCGCGCGCGAGTTCAAGGCTCCCGGCATCGTTCGTCAACAGCAGATCGGCCGGGGTTCGATCGCCTTCCGCTTTCAACCGGTTGACGAGTTCCGTGGTGCCGGAGGACAGCAGATCCACCTGGATGCCGGTTTTTGCCGTAAAGGCATCAAAGACCGGCTTGATCAAGCGCTCAGCCCGGCCGGAATAGACCACCAGTTTGTCGGCGGCGAACGAATCTGTAAGCGGAACGTAGAAAGAACAGATCGTGAGGAGAAGCAGAAACAGCGCCGGCCTATGCCGGTGGCGAAGCAATGTCATGGAAGAGCGAAGTCGTCCAAGAGTAGTAGCCATATGCGTGATCCGCCTCGCAATTGAAATTGATAAATCGTCTCAAGAAGATAGCAAAAAAAACGGCAGGGGTCAATGACGGCAGCGTGAACAGAGCCCGTACAGTTCGAGGCGGTGCGTGGTAATCGTGAACCCGTTCCTGGTGGCGACTTCTTCCTGCAGTTTCTCGATCTCGCAGTTTTCGAATTCAACGATTTTCTGGCAGCCGGTACAAATCAGATGGTCGTGGTGCCCCTTGTGCGACACATTGTCGTATTGCGTCTGGGTGCCGAAATGACGGGCCTGCGCCAGGCCAGCTTCACAAAACAGGTTGAGCGTGCGGTAGATCGTGGCCAGGCCCAGATGCGGGTCTTTTTTGGCCAGCTGGTGGTACATCTCTTCCGCCGTGATGTGTTCTTGCTGGAGGAACGCTTCGAGGATGAGTTCCCGCTGGCGCGTGTACTTCAGCTGGTGTTTGCCGAGGTGTGCCTTCAGCGCCTCCATCTCTTTCACATGTTTGGGCATAATGTCCGGCCTATTCTCCTGTAAGAAAGGCCATTAAAGACCAAAGCCGTCGGAGGGTCAAGGGGGGAAGTGCTCGGTGGAGGGGTTTGACGATTCTCCAGTGGGCTGTCTATAGTTCGACCTTTCCCGGCGTATCGGAGAGGAATCGATGAGAAAGCCCAACCAGATTACAGTCGATCGTGCGCTTCTGCTCTACGTGTTGCATCTTGCGGAACCGCACGGATTGTTGAGTGACGTCAAGTTGCAGCAGTTGGGGTTCCTTTGCGAGCTGCAGACCTTCGGTAAAGGCTTCAAGGGGTTTCATTTCGAGTTTTTCAGGTTCGCCTACGGCGCTTTCAGCAAGGATCTCGATAACGATCTGATGTCTCTGCGCCGGAAAGAGCGGGTCGAAAACTTTACCCTGTCGGATCAAGCGAAAGAGGAGGTCCTTCCGCTTCTGCTGAAAGGCATCGAAGGCGTGGAGACCAATGAAAAGGTAAAGGAGATCATCGATGCTGTCATGGCGACGTATGGTCCTCAAGACAGCGGGGCCATCACCAACTCCGTTGAAGCGGTTGAATTGAGCACGCCTCAAGCACCCGAGTTGAAAATCCCCATCCGCGACATTGTCTTCCATACCACACTGCTGGTGCCGCACCGCATCGAAGTGCAAGCGGAATTTACGCTGTCGCCCGCCATTCTTGCCAAGCTCAATACGGCCATGGGTTATTAGTCGCTTCCGGGAATCCGCCTTCTGATACCCGATACGCGAAGGATCAGGCGCCGGCGATACAGCTGGGGACAGATGATCCGGGGGTGTTAGCGTGCGTGAGCGGCCGACACGGGCGGCAGCTCGCCTTTCAGCGCGCGGGTTGCCGCGTCTGTCAGCTCGGACAAGGACTGGGAGCTGACGGGGACCAACCAGGCATGGAGAGCCCGCGCAGCGGCTCCGCCGTAGGTCAGCCCTGTCCCGTGATTTTCCCTCGTCACAGCGATGAATGGCGTGTTGGGGTGCAGGTTTCGAAAGAGCACCAGTCGGGAAAGTCCGTCATGGTCTCCGGAGAGCACTTCGGCAACAATGAGGTCATAGCCCGAGACCTGGCGGGCTTTGGGCTGGCTCAAAATCTCTC
>OMJA01000342.1 GCA_900299245.1 Nitrospiraceae bacterium
GCACCGTCTCACGCATCGTCGAGCCGATCGGCTCCATCAAGAAGCTGTCGGTCGCTGTGCTGGTGGATGGCACCTATGAGACGCCGAAAGCGGCGGGGGACGCCGCGGACAAACCGGCCGGCGAGGTCGTCAAGAAATACATTCCGCGCAGCGAAGAAGATCTCAAACGGATCGAAGACATCGTCAAAAAGGCGATGGGCTATTCTTCCGAGCGTCAGGATCAGGTGCAGGTGGTCAATGTCCAATTCGGGTTCGGCCCAGAAGAGCCTGCCTCGGCGACCGTCGAAGCGGTCGCGGAGACGACGCAACCCTGGATGCCCTATATGCGCTATGTGGTCGGAGCGTTGCTCTTCCTGCTTATCCTCTTCTTCGTCGTCCGCCCCCTCATCGCCATGCTGGGCGTGTCGACGATTGAAACACCGGCGGCGGAAGCAACGACACCGGCGTTACCGGCATCCGTAGGCGCCGTGGAGGCCTCGCTGGAATCGAGCGCGAACCGGGCACAGATCGTTGACATGGCGCGGAAGAATCCTGATGGGACCGCGGTCGTCGTCAAACAGTGGCTGAAAGGCAACGCCTAGTCATGGCCTCCGATCCGAAGCAAATGTCGGGAGAACAGAAAGCTGCGATTCTGCTCCGCGCCATCGGGGAAGAGGCGGCCGCACAGGTCATGAAGCAACTTGATCCCAAGGAGATCAAGAAGCTCGGGCATTTCATGAATGAGACGGCCAAGATTTCCAAAGAAGATGAAGATCATGTCATCAGCGAGTTCGAAGCCGTCAGCGCCACGGGGGAAGTACAGTTCAAGGGGAATGAATATATCCGCAATATCCTGATCAAAGCCCTGGGACCGGAAAAGGCCAAAAGCATCATCGAATCGATGACGCGCAAGACATATCCCGGACTCGAAGCCCTGAAATGGGTGGAGGCGAAATCACTGGCGGCCATGATCAAGGTCGAACACCCTCAGACGATCGCCGTGATTCTGGCGCATCTGGAAAATGAGCAGGCCAGTCAGCTCCTGGCCCAGCTGCCTGAATTTCTGCGGGGCGATGTCGCGCTGCGGCTGGCAACCATGGAGGAAGTGCAGCCGGATGTGCTGGAGGAACTCAGCAACACCATGCAGGAGGCGTTGCTGTCGAATACCGGCATGCGGGCGCAAACGCTCGGCGGAGCGGAAATGATGGCGGATATCATGACGCGGCTCGACAAGACGACCGAAGGCAACATCATGGCCAAGATCGCCGAAAAGAGCCAGCCGCTCGCCGACGCCATCCGTGCGCTGATGTTCGTCTTCGACGACCTGATCAAGCTCGACGACCGCGGCATGCAGGAGTTGATGAAAGAAATCAGCAAGGAAGACCTCCCGGTCGCCCTGCGCGGCGCCAACCCCGACATCAAGGAAAAGTTCTTCAAGAATATGTCGAGCCGGGCCGCGGAAATGCTCAAAGACGACATGGAGTCCAAGGGGCCCGTCAAAATTACGGACGTCGAGCGGTCTCAGCAGAATATCCTCAAGGTCTGTCGCAAGCTGGAAGAAGAAGGCCGGATCGTGGTGGCCGGCGCAGGGGAGGAGATGCTGTAGATGGGCACGAGCGCCTCACTACCGGCCGTCGTCTCCGCACCCGCCGCCTCCGGCTCCGCGAAAATGCACGGCTCCATTCTGGTGGTCGATGACGACGAGATCATCCGCAATCTCTTCATCGAGCTGTTTCGCCCGGAAGGCGTCGCCATTCGCGTCGCCGCAACCGGACAGGAAGCTCTGGCGCTGGTGAAGCAAGCCCCGCCGGCCCTTCTGATCGTGGATATCTCGCTGCCGGACTGCGACGGCATCCAGCTGTTGGAGCAGGTACAGCAATGTGACCAACGGGTGGTCGGCGTCGTCATGACCGGATCTCCGAGCGTCGAGCTTGCCGTCAAAGCCATGAAATCGGGGGCGACCGAGTTTTTCATGAAACCGATTCAAACCGACAGGGTCCTGATGACGGCACGCCGGTTGCTCGAACTCCATGCATTGCGGGCGGAAAATACCGTGCTGAAACACGCGGTCGTGCGGGCCGGCGGTTTGCGGGTACAGAGCATGGTACTGCAAACCTTCGGTGAGGACGGCACCACCCGTGGGCAGGACGGCCTGACCGACTATGAACGGGGCGTCGCCGAAGGTGAGCGACGGGCCGGCGCCCGTGACGAAGAGCGCCGGCGGCATGAGCGCACCGTGCTTTCGAATGCCGTGAGAAAATTCGATCAAGCCTGGCTGGCCTTGCATCAGACTGTGGAAGACGAAGTCGTCAGTCTGGCATTTCAAATCGCCGTCAAAGTGCTGCGCGACCGGGCCGGCGAAGTCAAAGAGCAGGTGGCGGGGCAAGCCAAATCCGCGCTGTCGGCATTGAAAGAATCCGGCCGAGTGACGATCGCGGTGCACCCCGCCGATGCGGAAACACTGGAATCCATGCGCAGTGAATTGAGCCAGGTCGGCGACCTCACGTTATCGCTGCATATCGAGCCGGATCCCTCGCTGTCTCGGGGGAGTTGCATCGTGCAGACCGTCAACAGAATCGTCGATGCATCGCTCGATACACAACTCTCCCGTCTCGGAGAGGCGCTTCGCGCAAGGAGACCCCATGTCGCTCAGTGATCTGCTGGATCAGATCGACCCGCTGGAAGTGACCGGGCGGGTGGCGCAGGCGGTCGGCCTCGTCATCGAAGGCACCGGCGCCCGATCGACGGTCGGAGATATCTGCCAAATCACACGAGAGGACGGCAACGGGAGTATTCCCGCCGAAGTCGTAGGATTTCGAGGCGATCGCGTCTTACTGATGCCGCTCGGCGAAATGCAGGGAATCGGCCCCTCAAGCCGTATCGCGATGTCCGGCCAGGCAGCCGGACTTGCGGTCGGTCCCGGGCTGCTCGGACGGGTCCTGAACGGGCTCGGCGAACCGCTGGACGGCAAAGGACCGATCGCGACGCACTCGCAGTATCCGCTGCGCACGAGTCCGCCGAATCCGCTGTCACGAAACCGGATCACCACGCCGCTGGATCTCGGCGTGCGGGCCATCAATGGATTCCTGACCTGCGGCCGCGGGCAGAAAGTCGGCATCTTCGCCGGCTCGGGCGTCGGAAAAAGCGTCCTGCTCGGGATGATCAGCCGCTATACACAGGCAGACGTCAACGTCATTGCCCTGATCGGCGAGCGCGGACGCGAGGTGAACGAGTTTCTTGAGCGCGATCTGGGTGCTGAGGCCTTGAAACGGTCGGTCGTCGTTGTCGCCACATCGGATCAACCCCCGATGGTGCGGTTGCGCGCGTCTCTCGTGGCGACCTGCATCGCCGAATATTTCCGCGACCAGGGCCGCCAGGTGTTGTTGATGATGGACTCGCTGACCCGGCTCGCGTACAGCCAGCGGGAAGTCGGATTGGCGATCGGTGAGCCGCCTACGACCAAGGGCTATACACCTTCGGTCTTCGCCATGCTGCCGAAACTCCTGGAGCGGGTCGGAACCGGGCCCGGAGTCGGCACGATCACCGGACTATACACGGTGCTGGTGGACGGCGATGATTTGTCCGATCCGATCGCCGATACGGTTCGTTCCATTCTCGACGGCCACATCGTGCTGTCGCGCGCGCTCGCCGCACAAAACCACTTCCCGGCAATCGACCTGCTTCAGAGCACCAGCCGGGTGATGCGCGACATCGTCACGCGCGAACATGAAGCCGCCGCCAGACAAACGATCGAGTTGATCGCCCGGTATCGACAGTCCGAGGATTTAATTCTATTGGGCGCCTATAAACAGGGCATGAATGCCGCGCTGGATCGAGCAGTGAAAGGGCAGGACGCCATCAACGGGTTTCTGCGCCAGGCGGTCGAACAGCCCGCCGACTTTGCGTCATCACGGCAGGATCTGCTCACATTGGCGAAACAGACATGAGCGTACGATCGTTACAGCATTATCGCGTCCAGGTGGAAGAGCAGCTCAAGATGGAGCTGGCCGAAGTCACCCAGCATCTGCTCCAGGCGGAACAATCCTGCGCGCGCTTGACGGACGATCAGTCGCAACAGGAGGCGCGCTATCGGGAAGAAACCAGCCGGGGGTTGACCATCGAACAATTACTGCAATGGCAGTCTCATTTCGAAGCGCAGGCGGCCGCGATGGAACAGGCTCGCCGCACGATGGCGCATTGGCAAACGCAATGGGATGAGGTCCGCGTCCGGGTCGTCGCCGCCAGCCAGGACCGGCGGACTCTGGACCGGCTGATCGCCCGGTACCGTGAAGCGGCGCAAAGCGAGGAGCGGCGCCGCGAGCAGTCGGCAACCGACGAATCCGCCCATCATCGCTATATCGGCCAGGGAGATATGCCGTGATCACTCGATCCCGTGCGGATCAGACAGCGGATCGCATCACACTGCGGACACCAGCCACTGCCAAGCGAGCGGCGCAGCGCGCGGCGCGACGCGCCCATCTTTGGACCTTGGCGGGCGGCGTCACCGGTTCGGTGTTTCTGTTGTGGGTGATGGTGCAATTGGGCCAGGCCTCTTCAGACGCGCAACCCAAACCCGGCAAACCGGCCGGCGCCCAGGCTGCCGTCAAAGTAGCTCCCTCGGCGCCCCCTCCGGCCGAATCCGAAGCAAATTCCGCATCATCATCCGAACCTGCGACTCAGGGACCGGCGATTGATACCCCGCGCGAAATCATCGACATGCTGGATCAGCGTAAAAAGGATCTCGATCGACGGGAAACGGCCCTTCGCCAGGAGGAAGAGCGTCTGGCGACGCTCAAAACGGAGCTCGAGCAGTTGCTGACGAAAAATGAAGAGATGCAGAAAAAGCTGGAGGAGTCCCGGCAACTACATCAGAAACAGGCCACGCAACAGAAGGTTCAACACGAACAGTTTATCGCCGAACGGAAAGCCTTGATCGCCAAGCAAGGGCAGGATCAGAAGACTCAAAGCCAGGCTCAACTCGCCAAGATGTATGAGTCCATGCCCTCGGAAGAAGCCGCTGCCAGACTCGAAAAGATGCCGGAGCGGAAGGCCATCGAGATTCTCAGAATCGTCAAGCCCAAAACAGCCGGCGCCATTCTCTCGCAAGTGCGTGTTGACCGCGCTGCAAAACTCACCGAGCAATTGCTCGTTCAAGCTCCCTAGCACGTCTCCGTCGTTTCTGAGGCAGGATCTGCCTACCTTCCGGGAATATCTTTCCTTGTACATCCGCCATACGCCTGTTTCCGCGGCATGTTTTCGTCAATTGGCGCAGCTTTTTTAAAATTCCCTTATGGCATGCGGCTTGAATTATCTCTCTGCGAATCAACCGGCATCTAACGGGAAGGCTGAGCCTATGATGGACGTTCAACTACCTCAGATCGCATCGGCAGGCACCTCAGGCGCGACCGGCTCACAATGCGCTTCTCGCCCTAGCCAGGGGGGATGCAGGCGCGAATCGTCCGGTTCAGGAAAAACGTTTTCTTCTGAACTGCATGACGCGCGCACGGCGAAGGTATCACGCCACGAACCGGAGCCACGCCAAACGGACCGTGAAGAGACCGATACCTCGATGTCTACCGACGACGCCGACTCATCGTCCGCCACAACTACCTCTGCCTGCGCACCGGAGGACCGTCGTTCCTGTCGGCAATCTGATGAAACGGCCGGACAGGCGCCCGATCAAGAGACGGCCACTGTCGCGAGCGATGTGACGACACAAAGTCTCCTGCTCGCACTCGTCACACAGCCCACCGCCAAAACAGATGCGCAGCCGCTGACACAAGTCTCAACAACTGAACCGATTAAAGCCGACACGGAGTCCGTGATGCCTCCTGTCACGGAGGACGGGACATCGTTGCCGGTCACGGCAGCGGACTCCTCCAATTCGCAACAGACTGTCAGCACAACAGCGCCGATCAAGCCAACGGACTTCTCAGCGGTTATTCCATCGGATGTCGTACTTCCAGATACCGTCGATCCCAAGGTGCAGCCAATCGCTCTTTCTGACGACAAACAGATGCTGAACAGTCAGGCGCAGCCGGTACCGGATGCACTTCCTCAAAGCGGACAGGAGAAACAGGCGGATTCACCCAAGCCGGCAGCCCAGTCCAACGATTCCACTCAGATAAATGCCAAGACAGAGCCGGTAATCCAGCCGGCGATTCAACCGCCCCAGACCACGGAACTACTGGACACCGGCAAAGCGATCGCGGCCCAACAGATTCAACGGTCGGATGACAAACAGCCGGTGGCAGCGGAACACCCAGTTCAGGCTCGAGATATTCCTCAGCCGAAGGAAGAGCCGGCTCCGAAACCGATGGCGGCGATTTCAACGGGATCGCAGGAGCTCACGAACCAGGACCGGAACGATGATAGGGAGTCGTCCGGCCAGGATCATCGCGATCGTTCGACCCCTGAACAGCTCCCGATGCACGCTGCCAGAACCGAGAGTGCCGCCCCGGCCGTACCGTCGAACTCTTCGCTGCTGGTGAACGGTATGGATCAGCGCGTGTTTTCCTCCGCGCCATCGGCCAAACTTCCGGCGGAAGCACAGCCCGCCGTCACCACGCCTCCCGTTCAACCAACGGACTGGATGCCCGGCACATCAGCCAATCAAACCAAATCGATGGTCCTGGAACTCTCTCAAGCCGATCTCGGACGAGTGAATATCCGGGTGGCCGTCAATCAGGATGTCGTCCACACACATTTCTCATCGGATCGGAGCGACATGGGCCAGTATCTCCAGAGCGGACAGGAGAGACTGCAATCGGCTCTCCAGACATCCGGATTGGATCTGGGACGATTCCAGGTGGACATCGATCGCCAGAGCGCCGGGCGATCGTTCCAGCAACCTGCTTCCCAGGGGCAGTCGAACGGCCGTTCGCCGCACGAAGACAGTCACAACCAGGGACAAGGACGTGAAGAGTTCACACGCGAACCTGCGTCACGCCGGGGCAAATTGAATCTGGTGGCATAGCGATTAGAGGAGTCCGACCATGGCAACAATCGGTTCAGCAACGACGCAAAATACCCAAAGCGGCGGATTGGCCGGCGCCTTAAGCGGCAACCAGCAAATGGGGCAAAACGATTTCCTCAAGCTGCTGGTCACGCAGCTTAAAAATCAGGACCCGCTGAAGCCGATGGACAACACGGCATTCGTCGCCGAGCTGGCCCAATTCAGCCAATTGGACCAAAGCACGAAACAGGTCCAGTTGCTGGAACAAAGTATCGCGCAACAAACCGATTCGCTGCAGTACACCTTGCTGCCGATGGTGGGACGAACCGTCCAGGTCGAAGGCTCGCTGATCGATCTGAAAGGCGGACCCGCGACCCTCACCTATGCACTGGAGCATGATGCCTCAACGGTACGCGTGACGATCCTGGACGGACAGGGGAGAGCCATTCGCACTCTGGACCTGGGCACCCAAACCGCCGGAAAGCAGAACGTGAACTGGGATGGCCGCAATCAAAGCGGCGCGCTCATGCCGAATGGCATCTATAGCTATCAAGTGTCGGCCAAGGACGTCAGAGGCGCGACCGTGGTGGCGGCCCCGAGTTCGACCTTGACGATCTCCGGCGTACGGATGGTGGACGGCACGCCCCAACTCGCCGCGGGCGACTATGTGATCCAGCGAAAAGATATTGTCGAATTGCGCTAACTGAATCGATCGTGGGATTTGTTACAAAGGAGGGTGTGATCCATGGGTATCCTGTCGTCACTGTTTGCCGGCGTCAGCGGCTTGAATGCCAACGGCACCGCGCTGTCGGTCATCGGTAACAATATCGCGAATCTCAGCACGGTCGGCTTCAAGGGAAGCCGGGCGACGTTCGCAGATTTGATCAGTTCCTCGATTTCCGGGGGATCCGGGTCCGTGCAGACCGGGATCGGCGTGGCGCTCACCTCCGTGCAGGGTGACTTCACGCAGGGGTCTTTGGCGACCTCTTCAAACGTGCTCGACCTGGCCATCGACGGCAACGGCTTCTTCGTCATGCGGGACGCCCAGAACGGCACGTTCTACGGCCGCAATGGTCTCTTCCGATTGAATCAAAATAGCGTGGTCGTCGATCCGACCGGGTTTAAACTGCAGGGCTTTCTCGCCGACACCACCGGTACCATTACAGGCAATATCGGCGATATCTCTCTGCCGACGACGACGGCGGCACCGAATCCCACTACGACCGCGCTGTTGGCGGCCAATCTGAATTCCAGTAC
>OMJA01000343.1 GCA_900299245.1 Nitrospiraceae bacterium
ACGCGCTTTTGGCCGCTCAGCCGGCATCTGTTCCCGAAACAGCTGCTGAAGATCGGGGGCGGCGAACATACGTTGATCCAGCAGACTATGCGACGCATACGCGGGTGCGCGCCGGCATCGCAGGTCCTCATCTCCACCAATGCGGCGCAGGCCGAGCAGATTCGTGTGCAGCTAGCCGACTGGAAGGATGAGCTGAAGGACGGGTTTGTTCTGGAGCCGGAAGGCCGCAACACGGCGCCGGCTATTGCTCTTGCGGCGTTGGAAGTCGTGCGGCGGGACCCGGACGGGATCATGCTGGTTGTGCCGGCCGATCATGTGGTCACCGGCCAGCGGGACTTTCAGGCGGCGGTGTCCCTCGCGATGCAGCTTGCGAATGAAGGGCATCTTGTGACTTTCGGGATCAAACCGATCAGGCCGGAGACGGGATACGGCTATATCAAGCCGAACGGCCGGGCCCTCGTCGGGAAGCTGGGGGCGCTCACAGGCTATCGCGTACAGAAGTTCGTGGAGAAGCCGAATGCCGCGAAAGCGGCGCAATATCTGAAAGCCGGGAATTATTTTTGGAACAGCGGAATGTTCGTCTGGAAAGCCGCGACGATTCTCGAGGAAATTCACCGCCACCAGCCGGCGCTGGGAAAAGTGATGGATCGGATCGCGCAGCTGTTGAAGGCGGGAGCCCCGAAGCAGACGATCGATGAGGTGTATCGCTGGGCTACGTCGGTGTCGATCGACAACGGCGTGATGGAGCTGTCGTCGAAAGCCGCCGTCGTGCCCGTCTCGTTCGGCTGGTCCGACGTGGGAAGTTGGGGCAGCCTGGATGAAGTCGCAGCCAAAGATAAAGCCGGAAATGTGATGTCCGGACGCGTCGTCGATTTCGAGAGCACCCGGTCGATCGTTTACGCCGACCGGCGGGTCGTCGCCACTATCGGCCTCGAAGATATGGTCGTGGTGGATACTCCGGATGCCACCCTGGTGTGTCCCAAGTCCCGCGCACAGGATGTCAAAAAAGTGGTGGAGATCCTCAAACAGCAGAAAGCCCCGGAACATCTCGAACACCTGACCGTCCATCGCCCCTGGGGATCCTATACGATTCTCGAAGAAGGCGCCGGTTTCAAGGTGAAGCGGGTGACGGTGAATCCCGGGGGGCGCCTGTCACTCCAGTTGCATCACAAGCGGAGCGAGCACTGGGTGGTGATTGCAGGAACCGCGCGTGTGACCAGAGGCGAGGAAGTTTACGATCTCCAGGTGGGACAGAGCACGGCCATCCCGGTCGAGACGAAGCACCGGCTGGAAAATCCCGGGAAAGCCACGCTTCATATCATTGAGGTACAGAACGGGCCGTATCTCGGGGAAGATGACATCGTGCGGTTCAAAGACGATTACGGGCGGACGGCCAACGCGTAGGAGGCGGGAGCGGCTATGGGATTGTTTCGCGAATATGACCTGCGCGGCATCGTCGGGAAGGAACTGACCGCAGACATTGCCGAGCGCGTGGGCCGGGCCTATGCCACGCACGTGCAGGGGCGCGGGGCGAAGACCGTGACGGTGGGGCGCGACGGCCGGCTCAGTTCGCCGGAGTTGTATCGCGCGCTGGTCAAGGGGTTGCTGGCGGGAGGCCTCAACGTCGTCGATATCGGAATTTGTCCCTCTCCGCTGGTCTATTTCTCGCTGCACACGTTGCCGGTCGACGGCGGCATCATGATTACCGGAAGCCATAACGCCGCCGAGTACAACGGGTTCAAAATTTGCGTCGGGAAAGAAGCGATCCACGGCGAGGAGATTCAGGAACTGCGCCGGGTCATGGAGGAGGGGAAGTTCGTCTCCGGGCGGGGCACGTTGACGGAGCACCCGATCATTCCGGACTATCTGGCTTATATCAAGAACAGCTTCGCCGGCGTCGATGCGAAACGGCTGCATGTGGTCATCGATTGCGGCAGCGGCGTGGCGGCGCTCATCGCGAAAGATGCGTTGGAACTATTGGGATGCAAGGTGACGGGGCTCTATTGTGAACTGGACGGCCGGTTTCCGCATCATCATCCCGATCCGACGGTCTTGGAGAATCTCTCGGATCTGATGCAGGCCGTCAAAGACAATAAGGCGGATGTAGGGATCGGGTATGACGGAGACGCGGATCGCATCGGCACCGTGGATGAATCCGGCCGGGTGTTATGGGGCGACCGGCTGATGGTGGTGTATTCGCGGGACATTCTCGCTGTGAAGCCCGGCAGCACCATCATTTCGGAAGTGAAGGCGTCGCAGAGCTTGTACGACGATATCGCCAAGCGCGGCGGCCGCCCGGTGATGTGGAAGACGGGCCACTCGCTGATCAAGGCGAAGATGAAGGAAGAAAAAGCGGTGCTGGCGGGAGAGATGTCCGGGCACATGTTTTTCGCCGACCGGTATTTCGGCTATGACGATGCGGTCTATGCGTCATGCCGACTCATCGAGATTCTTGCAAAGGGCGTCAAACCTTTGTCCGCTCTGGTCGCGGATCTTCCGGATACCACCGTGACGCCGGAGATCCGGGTGGATCTTCCCGATACCATCAAGTTCGACGTGGTTACGCGGGTGCGCGAGCGGTTTGAGACCTATGCCAGGACCAAGCAGGGCCTGGGCCAGGACCAGCGCCGGGTGCGTGAGCTGGTCACCATCGACGGCGTGCGTGCAATTTTCGACGACGGCTGGGGACTCATCCGGGCCTCGAATACCCAGCCGGCACTGGTGTTGCGGTTTGAAGCGGCGACATCCGCGAAGCTCGATGCGATCCGGGCGATTGTGGAAGGCGAACTGGCCGACGTGCGCCGGGAATTTGAACGGTAGTGCCGGGTTCGATTCACCCCTCCCGACAGACTCTTCGCTCCGATGCCATGCGCATTCTGGCTTGTGCCCTCTGCCTTTTTTCAGTCTGGCTCCCCGGGCAGGTGTTCGCCGTGGAGAGTGCGCCTGCGCCCCTTCGCCCCTTCCGGGTCGGCGAACGGCTGACCTACGACATCACATTCCTCAATATCAGTGCGGGAACGGCGGTGATGGAGGTGGGCGCGGCCGACGGCGGCGGCGAGCATCCCTCGGGGAAATTCATCACGACCGCCGTGTCGAGCCCGAAAGTCACCAGATTTTTTCCCGTCGATAATCGGGTGGAATCTCTTACGGACCTGACGACGCTCCTGCCAGAGCATATGACCTTTCGCCGGCGCGAAGGCAAGAAGAAGGAAGATATCGAGTATATCTTTCACCGGAACGACAATACGGTGTCGGCCACCAGAGGCGGGACGACGGAACTCGTGCCGATTCCCGCCGACACGCAGGATCTGATTTCCTGTCTGTACTATGTCCGGAGCCTGTTGCCGCTGAAGCAGGGCGCGTCGCAGGCCTTGACGGTCTATCACGATAAGAAGATCCGGCAGGTGGAAGTACGGGTCGAAAAGATCGAGATGCTGGAAGGGCCCTGGGGGAATCTGGAGACCGCGCAGGTCCTGGTCATCATGCCGTTTCAAGGGATTTTTCTGAACCAGGGCAACATCCGCGTGTGGTTTACGACCGATGCGCGGCGCATCCCCTTGCGGATGAAGGCCAAAGTCGTCATCGGATCGATCGTTGCCGATTTGATTGACGGAATTCCGGAGGTCGCCTCATCCAAGTGAGAGAGCGAACTTTCGTTGCCGGGGCCGTGTAAAACCGTTATACTGCCGTGACTATGGGCCAATTTCCCCTTACATTAAGCCGCTTTATCATCAGAAGCCAGGCTGAGCATCCTGAAGCGACCGGCGAGTTCTCCAGTCTGCTGAGCCAGATCGGACTGGTCGGGAAAGTCATCGCTCACGACTTGCGCCGCGCCGGCCTGATCAACATCCTCGGCACGACCGGTGAGACGAACGTACAAGGCGAAGTCGTCAAGAAACTGGACGAGATCGCCAACGACACCTTTCTCCGCGCGTTTCAAGGCGACGGCCTGGTCTGCGCGTTGGCGTCCGAGGAAATGGAGCAGGTCGTCGCGCTGCCGGAGAACTGGCCTCAGGGGAAGTATATGTTGCTTTTCGATCCCCTGGACGGCTCGTCCAATACGGATTGCAATATGCCGTTGGGCGCGATCTTTTCCGTGTTGAAGTATACGCGGACCGATCGACCGCCGACCGAGAGCGATCTGCTGAGAAAAGGGGTGGAGCAGGTCGCCGCGGGATATCTTCTGTTCGGGTCCAGCACCATGCTGGTCTATACCGCCGGCCACGGCGTCCACGGATTTACCCTGGACCCCAGTATCGGCGAATATCTACTGTCTCACGAGCGCATCAGGATTCCCGATCGCGGGAAAATCTATGCGACGAATGAGGGAAACCGGCACAAGTGGACTCCCGGCATGCAGAAATACATCGACTATCTGAAAGCTTCCGATAAATCCACCGGGCGGCCCTATAGCGGGCGCTATTCCGGATGCCTGGTTGCCGACGTCCATCGCATCCTGCTCGGGGGAGGGGTTTATCTATATCCGGGCGAAGTGGACAAGCCGGAAGGCAAGCTGCGTCTCCTCTATGAAGCCAACCCCCTGGGGATGGTCGTGGAACAGGCCGGGGGGCGCGCCACCACCGGGGCGATTCGCATTCTTGAGTTCGAGCCGAAAAAATTACATCAGCGGGTGCCCTTGATCATCGGCAGCAAGGGCGATGTCGACACGGTCGAAGCCTTTATACAGGGCCGCGCGTAACGCAGGTTACTCACGTCTTATTTTCTGGAGGATCGTCATGGCAGATCGGGTAGGGGAAATTCTCAGTTGGTACGAAAGCGATAATGCCGGCACCAAGGCGAATCTGGCGCGCATGCTTCGCCACGGCAAGTTGGCCGGAACCGGCAAGCTCGTGATTCTGCCGGTCGATCAGGGATTCGAGCACGGACCGGCCCGCAGCTTCGCGCCAAACCCGGCCGGCTACCATCCGCATTATCATTTTCAGCTCGGCATCGACGCCGGATGTAATGCCTATGCCGCGCCGCTGGGATTTCTGGAGGCCGGCGCCAGTCACTTCGCCGGGCAGATTCCCTTGATCCTCAAGTTGAACAATCACGATGTGCTGCACGATGAAAAAGATCCCCTGCCTTCCGTCACGAGCAGCGTCCGGGACGCCTTGCGGTTAGGCTGCGTCGCCGTCGGATTTACGATTTATCCGGGATCGGCCCATTGTCAGACCATGTATGAGCAGTTACGGGCCATCACCGAGGAAGCCAAGGCCTCCGGCCTGGCGGTCGTCGTCTGGTCGTACCCGCGCGGGTCGTCGCTCAGCAAAGAAGGTGAAACGGCCATGGATGTCGGCGCCTATGCGGCGCAGATTGCGGCGCAACTCGGCGCCCACATCATCAAGGTCAAGTTGCCGACGGCGCATCTTGAACAGGCGGCAGCCAAGAAGGTCTACGAGTCCACGCAAATTCCGATCAAGACCCTGGCCGAGCGGGTCAAGCACGTGGTGCAAAGCTCGTTCGACGGCCGCCGCATCGTGATCTTCTCAGGCGGCGCCAAGAGCGAGGACAAGAACGTGTTCGAGGAAGCGCGGGCCATCCGGGACGGCGGCGGGTTCGGCAGCATCATCGGCCGGAACTCCTTTCAGCGCCCGAAGGACGACGCAGTCAAGTTCCTTCATACGATCATGGATATCTATGCGGGGAAGATCCAATAGGGATTCCCTATCGGCGCTCCGTTGAACCAAGGCAGAAGGATCATGGAACGATACAATCGCGAGCCTGGACCGGACCGGAGGTGGATGGTTGCCGCCGTGCTGCTGACGGCGGGGATCATTATCGGATTTGTGGTGGCGTCTGATCTCGGGTGGCTCTCGAACGGCCATGCCGTTCCGGACAGCGGGGGCGCTCCGCAGGTGAGGCCGGTTGCCACGGCTCCGCAGCCTGTCCTGCCGGGGATGGGGAATCTGACGTTCGTCGAAATCGCCAAAGCGGTCAAACCGGCCGTCGTCAATATCTATGCGACCAAGAACGGCAAGGGCGACGGCGGCCCGCATGCCACGCCGTTCGAAGATCCGTTTTTCCGCAAATTTTTCGGCGAGGAGTTTTTCCGGCGGTTCGAACAGCAACAGCCGAAAGAAAAAAAAGAGCGCGGCTTGGGCTCGGGGGTCATTGTCGATTCAAACGGGTTGATCATCACGAACAATCACGTGGTCGGCAAGGCCGATGAAATCCGGGTGACACTCTCGGACAAACGGGAGTTCAAAGCCAAGCTCATCGGGACCGATCCCAAGACCGATATCGCCGTCGTCAAGATCGATGCGACCAATCTCCCGACCGTCGCCTGGGCCGATTCGGATCAGCTGGAGGTCGGCGAGTTCGTGCTGGCGGTGGGCAATCCGTTCGGACTCACGCAGACGGTCACGCTGGGCATCGTCAGCGCGCTGGGGCGGGCGGCGGGGATCGCGGAGTACGAAGATTTTATTCAGACCGATGCGGCGATCAATCCGGGCAATTCCGGCGGCGCGCTCGTGAATGTGCGCGGCGAGCTGGCGGGGATCAACACCGCCATTTTCAGCCAGAGCGGCGGCAATATGGGCATCGGATTTTCGGTGCCGAGCAATATGGCCCGCTCCATCATGGATCAGCTGGTCAAGACGGGGAAGGTCGTTCGTGGCTGGCTGGGGGTGTCGATTCAGGAGCTGACCCCCGAACTGGCGAAACAGTTCGGCGTCACCGACACCAAGGGCGTGCTGGTCAGCGATGTGATGGAGGACAGTCCCGCCAAGAAGGCCGGAGTGGAGCGCGCCGATGTGATCGTCGAGTACGACGGGAAGCCGATGGATTCTCCCACGCATCTGCGGAATGCGGTCGCCCAGACGCCGGTGGGGAAGAAAGTCTCCGTCAAGCTGATCCGGGAAAAGAAGCCGAAGACCATCGACCTCACGATCGTCGAGCAGCCGAAGTCCATGGCGCAGTCCGGCGAGGAAGAATCGGCTGAAGCGGCGGCGCCGACCGGGATCCTGTCCGATCTGGACGTGCGCGAACTGACGGACGACGTGGCCGGCCGGTACGGCATGAAGTCCGGCGAGCGCGGCGTGGTGGTGGTGCGGGTGAAACCGGGCAGCACGGCGGAGGAAACCGGCGTGCGCGAAGGCGATCTGATCATCGAAATCAACCGGCAGCCGGTGACATCCGTGAAAACGTACGAGCGCATCGCGGCCAAATTGCCGAAGGATGAGGCGGTGCTCCTGTTGTTGAAGCGACAGGGCCGGACGATTTATCTGACGCTCCGCCCCTGACGCCTGTGACACGGACAGGCCGAGGAGGTTTCGCGCCCGGCCTGGTGAGAACAATACGAGGGGACAGGGACGGACGGCGAATCGCGCAGTTCCGTCCATGCAGTGGTGGGGCAGGCTTCCGGAGGGGAGCAAGAGAGAGGGGGTTCCGGTATGGTATCGCGGGCCATATTTATCCTTCTCAGTGCGCTGGCGGGCATGGCCTTGTTCCTGCGGGCCGAGAATGCCACCGGCGCGTTCTGGCTGTACGGGTTTGGAATCGGGGCGGTGACCGGCGGGCTCATCGTCGCCGGCGAATATGCGTTGCGGACGTTTTCATTCGGCATCATCGTCGGGGCCACGGCGGGTCTGGCGGTCGGGCTCTTGATGACCGGGCTGGTGGAGTGGGTCGGCGGCGAAATCTTCGATGTCCAGACCTTCCTCTTTCACATCGGCGGGCTCGTGTTCCTCCTGGGCTTCCCCTATCTGGGGCTGGTCATGGGGGCGCGATTCGGCCAGGAAAAGTTTCCGGGACCCCGAACACGGGCGACGGAACTGCCCGGTGGGTCGAACAGTCTGAAAGTTCTCGATACCAGCGTGATCATCGACGGGCGCGTGGCAGATCTCTGTGAAACGGGCTTTCTGGAAGGGACCTTTTTCGTGCCGCAGTTCATTCTGCACGAGTTGCAGCACATCGCCGATTCTTCGGACTCATTGAAGCGCGCGCGCGGTCGCCGCGGTCTCGATATTCTGAACAAGATTCAAAAAATGACTGATGTGGATGTGCGCATCGTGGATGAGGATTTTCCGGCGGTCAAGGAAGTGGATTCGAAACTGGTCGTGCTCGCCAAGAAGATGGACGCGCGCATCATGACGAATGATTTGAACTTGAATAAAGTCGCTGAACTGCAGGGCGTTCGCGTGCTCAACATCAACGAGCTGTGCAATGCGCTGCGGCCTGTCGTCCTGCCGGGGGAGACCATCCGGGTCTTTGTCCTGAAGGAGGGGAAAGAAGCCGGCCAGGGGGTGGCATATCTCGACGACGGCACAATGATCGTCGTGGACAACGCCCGGCGGTGTATCGGCCGCAATGTCGACGTCGTCGTCACGAGCGTCTTGCAGACGACCGCCGGACGCATGATTTTCACCCGTCTGAAAGAAGACGCCGAGCGGGAGGAGTTACAAGTCGCTCGTGGATAGACGTGTGGTCGCGGTCGTGCCCGCAGCCGGCAAAGGGTTGCGGATGGGCGGCTCAGTTCCGAAGCAGTTTCTTGCCCTGGGCGGCGAGCCTCTCGTCGTCCATTCGCTGCGAGTTCTTCAGGCATCTCCCGCCATCGATCAGATCATCCTTGCCGTCCCGCAGGCTGACCTCGACTATTGTCTGAACGATCTGGCTGTGCGGTACGGCTTTTCGAAAATCACCAAAGTGGTCGCGGGCGGGCGCGAACGGCAGGATTCCGTCCGGCATGCCCTCGAACATGTGCCGGAGGAAACGGAGATCGTCGTCGTGCATGATGCGGTGCGGCCGTTTCTTACACAGACGATGGTCACGGAAGTCGTGGCGGCGGCGCGCCGGCATGGCGGCGCGATCGTCGCGCTTCCCATGCGCGACACGGTGAAGCAGGTCGGGCCGGAGCATCGTGTCGAACGCACCGTCGATCGTCAGCCGTTGTGGCTGGCGCAGACGCCGCAGGCCTTCCGTTGCGACTGGCTGCAGGCGGTTCACCGCAAGGCGCATGCGGAGTCGGTCCATGCGACGGACGATGCGTTTCTGTTTGAATGGGTCGGCCATCCCGTGGTGGTCGTGGAAGGCAGCGGTGAAAACATCAAGGTAACGCGACCGGAAGATATGGTGATCGGGGAAGCGATTCTGGGTTCCCGCACTGCCGCGCGTTCGGGAGGATCGTAATGGCGACGAAAATTCGCGTGGGCTGCGGGTATGACGTACATCCCCTCGGGCCGGGACGAAAGTTGATTCTGGGCGGCATCGACGTGCCACACTCGAAAGGTCTGCTGGGCCATTCGGACTCCGATGTCCTGGTGCATGCGGTGTGCGATGCCCTGTTGGGTGCGATGGGTGAAGGGGACCTGGGCCGGCACTATCCGAGTTCCGATCAGAAGTACAAAGGTATCTCCAGCCTCAAGCTGCTGGAAGATGTGATGGGGAAGCTCGCGAAGAAGGGGTATCGGGTCGTGAACGTCGATACGATCATTGTGGCCCAGGCTCCAAAATTGAGCACGTTTCTTTCTGCGATGGCGAATCAGATGGCGCAGGTGATGGGGATCGATGCCGATCAAGTGAACGTGAAGGTGAAGAGCGGCGAAGGGCTCGATGCCGTCGGACGGGAAGAGGGCATGCATGCCCATGCCGTCTGTTTGATTGAGTCGGTGTGACTGCCGTAGGATAGGGCACCATGCTGAAAGCCATTCGACAAGATCTTCAGGCCGTCTTCGATCGGGATCCGGCCGCCACCAGCCGGTTGGAGGTCATCCTGACCTATGCCGGTTTCCACGCGCTGCTCATCTATCGAATCGCCCATTGGTTGAAGATCCACGGCGTGCCGTTTGTGCCGCGAGCTTTGTCCCAGTTGGCCCGTTGGTTGACCGGCATTGAGATTCATCCGTCCGCCAAGATCGGCACAGGGTTTTTCATCGATCATGGGATGGGCGTCGTCATCGGCGAAACAGCCGAGGTCGGCGACTACGTCACCCTCTTTCAAGGCGTCACCCTTGGCGGCACCGGGAAAGAGCGGGGTAAACGGCATCCTACGCTGGGCAACCACGTGGTCGTCGGCGCCGGGGCCAAAATTCTCGGCGGCATCAAAATCGGCGACAACGTCAAGATCGGTGCGAATTCCGTCGTCATCAAAAACGTCCCGCCCAATTCCACCGTCATCGGCGTGCCGGCCCGCGTCATCAAGACGCAGGGCGAGCGATTGCCCGATGTCACGATGGATCAAACCAACCTCCCCGATCCCATCAGCGACCGGTTTGCCGCGCTGGAGCAGGAGTTGATCGAACTTCGTAAGAAGCTCGAAGCGCGCGACTCCCAGCTGCCGTTCTAGCAGGATGCTGAAAAAGGCCGCCGCCGGCGTTCTCAGCTCATCAACATCCTCAACGTACCCCTGAGGGTAAGCCTCCGATTTTGATTCGCCTGCGGCCTTGGCGACAGCCTTTTTGAGTATCCTGTTGTCATTCTGATTTCAACGTCGCAGAAAGTACTCATGCAACATTTTCGCGCACACCGAGTGTTTCAGAAGCCTGCTTGCTCTTCCGTTGCAGTGTGATTTTCAATTCAGGCATGCAGAAATTCGCATGCTGATTGCACGGTTGTAGATGACTCGTTGTCAGTTGAATTGGCAGGATAAGTCAGAAAGGATGAAATCCGGCGCGGCGGGATCCGCGCCGGGGTGTCGCTGCTAGTTCGAGAGACAGGTACTCATGAACTTCTTCCGCTCGTCGCCCTTCAGACTCTTTTCGCCCGCCTCTTTGTTGCACGCCTTCATCTTCTCCTGCTGAGCCGTTTTGCCGCTCTTGACCGGCTTGGCGGAGAGGCACTCCTTGATGAACGCCTTCCGTTCGTCGCCCTTCCCTTCACCCAATCCCTTCTCGTTCGCTTCCTTGTTGCACGTCGCCATCTTGTTCTGCTGACCGGCGGCTTCGCTGCACACCGGGGCCAGTACGATCACGGCCAAAAAGAGTGAGAGGACGATCAGGCTGGCAATCTTCATGGCGTTGCTCCTTGTGTGAGAGGGTGAAGGATCGACGGCGCACTATATCAAAACGCTCAGGATTTGTCTGTACGGAAGCGCCCTGAGCTTCAGTAGTCCACGCGGATGAGGCAGAGTCCTTGCGGCGGCGCGGTCTTGCCTGCTTCTCGGCGATCTCGCGCGGCGAGGATGCGGGAAAAGCACTCGGGGGTGCGTTTGCCCTGACCGACTTCGACCAGCGTGCCCACGATGCTGCGGACCATCTGTTTCAAAAACCGGTCGGCATAGGCCTCGACACGGAGTTCGTCGCCCTCCCGGATGACGACCAGACGTTGGAGGTGGCAAATCGGATCTTCGTTTTCCGTCGGTTGCGTTTCGAACGAGGAAAAGTCGTGCGAGCCGATGAGATGCAAGGCTGCCAGGTTCATGGCCGCATCATCCAAAGGTTTGTAGACGTGCCAGAACAACTGCCGATTCAGCGCGAGACGCGGAGACCGGTTGAGAATCCGGTATTGGTAGAGCTTGCCGGTTGCTTTATAGCGGGCGTGAAACTCGGGCGGGGGAAAGTCGACGGCCCTGACCGAAATATCGGGAGGGAGATGGGCGTTCAATGCCATCGTCCACTCATAGGCGGTCATGTCCCGATCAATGCGAAAACTGACGACCTGCCCCAGTGCGTGTACCCCGGCGTCGGTGCGCCCGGCGGCGATGACGGAGATCGTCTGCCGGGTCACTTTTGTAATCGCGGTCTCGAGCGCTTCTTGAATGGTCGGCTGATTGAGCTGACGCTGCCAGCCGGCGTAGTGCGTACCTTCGTATTCCAGTGTCAGCTTGATCGTCGGCATGCCATGGCCTGGTGGAACAGCAAGTGTGATTAACGCGCCGTCGGCTTGCCGGTGGCCAGGAACGACTTCACGCCGTTCAACAGGGAGTCGGCGACGTCGCGGATGAACACATTTTGGCGCAGCAGATCTTCTTCTAATGGATTGGAGATATAGGCGATTTCCGCCAGGATGCTGGGCATGCTGGTGTAGCGCAGGACATAAAACGGTGCGGTTTTCACGCCATGGTCGGTGATGGTGTAGTGGCCGTTCATGTGCGTCACCAGAGATTCCTTGGTGGTCCAAGCCAGCTCCATCGATTCTTCGATTTTCTTTGTCGTCAACAGATCTGCCAGGAAATACTCGACTCCTGTGCCAGTACTGTTCAGCGGCGTCCCGTTTTCACGGGCGGCCACTTCCAGCGCCCGCTGATCTTTGGCTTGTCCAAAATGGTAAATCTCGATGCCCTTGACGGCTCGCGAGGGATGGGAATTGACGTGGATGGAGACAAAGAGGTCGGCTTCGTTCCGGTTGGCAAATTTCGCCCGCTCTTCCAGTTCAACGAAGACATCCTGGTCGCGCGTCATTAGGACCCTTACGCCCGGCTGCTTGCTGAGAAGATCCCGCAGCCGCAAGGCCACTTTTAGGGTAATGTCTTTTTCCTCTGTACCGCGCCGGCCCCGCGCACCGGGATCTTTCCCGCCGTGACCGGGATCGAGCACGATTGTCTTGAACGACTTAGCCTGGGGTATCGTCGGCTGAGGCGGCGGCTCGAAGGTGCCGGGTGTCGATGGGGCCGGCGCAGCCTGATCCGGTGCGGGAGCGTCCGGAACGGCGAGCCCCGGGATCACGTCGACCACCAGCCGGGCAGGGTTTTCGAGGGAGAATTGTTTGTACCGGCGGATCGCCTGCGTGGGAAGGACTACCGTCACGGCGCCGGTGGTGGTCTGCGCAATCTGAAACGGGGCCGGGATGATCCCACGGTCGAGCCTGAGTCTGGCCGACCGGCTCATGGTCGCATGAGGAAGAAAAATCACCACATTGTCCGAGTCTGCTGACTTATCCTCGGTCACTTTCGTGTTGCGATCCAGATCGAGCACGAGTCTGGTGCGTTCAGGAGTCGAGAAGACGCGAAAGTTCTGGACCGTGGCCGGCATCATTGAGGCCGGAGTCCCTTTCGTTTTGGTCTTATGGGGGCGATGAGAACGGACGTCGGAAGCGGCGGCAAATGCCGGGTCGCAGTCTATGGTCAGGATGGCCGGTGTGAGCGCGAGCAGGCACAGGGATGCGAGAGAGATGCGGAAAGGGAAAGCCTGCCAGAATCGTAGTCGCATGTGCCTAAAGAAATGGTAGGGGATAAAAACTTTTCTCAGATGTTCCGCCGCTTGTCAAGCACTTGCATCCGTTCCAGTCCGGGATTGACAGGGAGGAAAGCCGACCGGTAGCGTGATCGCTATGGCGACTCATCTTATCATCGATGGGTATAACCTGCTCGGGGCTCAGTCCGCAGCGAAGTCGGAGATGGCCCGGGAGTCGTTGCTGCACGATCTGGCGGCCTATCGGCATCGCAAAGGCCACCCGTTGACCGTCGTGTTCGACGGCTGGCAACTGGGATATCCGGTCGAACATCGGGAGCATCGGGCCGGCGTGCAGGTGATCTACTCACGGCGGGGCGAGAAGGCCGATCAGGTCATCCAGCGGTTGGCGCGTGAGTATGGCGCCGATTGCGCTGTCGTCAGTTCCGATCATGAGATCGTGGCGACAGCCCGGGCCCATGGCGCAACCGTGATGACCGCACAGTTGTTCATGACAAAATTGGCGGCCAGCGGTCTTTCGTCAGGCCCGATCCAGGGCAAAGAGCTGGATTCAGGGGAGGACGAGCGGCCCAGCCGGGGCCCGGGGAAGAAGGGCAATCCGAGAAAGCTGCCGAAAGCGGTTCGCGAACGGAACCGTCAGATCAAGCGATTTTAAATAGCCGCTTGGCGTTGCGGGTGGTGGCGAGGGCGATTTTCTCGGGCGACATGCCAACTTCATCGGCGCGAACGGTTGCCAGGTGCTGTGCCACATGTGTGACATAGGCCGGTTCATTGCGCTTCCCTCGAAGAGGGACCGGCGTGAGATAGGGACAATCGGTTTCGATCAAGAGCCGATCCAGGGGAACGGTCTTCGCGATGTCTCGCAGTGCCGTGGCGCTCGGGAACGTCAGAATACCTGAGAACGACAGGTAGAACCCCAGATCCAACGCCTCCTTCGCCAGTGCCGCATCCCCGGAAAAGCAGTGAAACACCCCGCCGACTTCCGACGCCTTCTCTTCCCGTAAAATCGTGACCGTATCCGCGTCGGCCTCCCTGGTGTGAATGATCACCGGGAGCCGGAGTTCGTGCGCGAGCTGAATCTGTTCGCGGAACCGGTCGCGCTGTTCTTTCGGCGAGGAGTGGTTGTAGTGGTAGTCCAGCCCGATCTCACCATAGGCCACGACCTTGTTGTTCCTGGCGAGCCGGCGGAACTCATCGTACCAGGTGTCTTGAATGTGTTTGACCTCGTGCGGGTGCACGCCGATGGAGGCATAGACAAAGGGGTGTTGGCCGGCCAGGGCAACCGCAGACTGGCTGGTGGCGAGGTCGCAGCCGATGGTGATGAACGTGTCGACGCCGGCTTCGCGTGCCCGCGCGATCATCGCCTCACGGTCATCGTTGTAGCGGGCGTCGTCGAGATGGGTGTGGGTGTCGATAAGCATGCGGGTTCTAGCAGGATGCTGAAAAATGCTGCCAGCTTCGTTCTCGGCTCATCGAATTCCTCAACGTACCCTTGAGGGTACGCCTCCGGTTTCGATTCCCCTGCGGCCTTGCTGGACAGCCTTTTTGAGCATCCTGTGGTTATTGTGATTTCAATACTGTACGAAATGTTCTCGCATATGTTTCGTGCGCACCAACGTCTTTTTCGACCTGAGAGTGGAGAAAATCAGGTTAAAGACAGAGATTTGTTACGCAGGTTTGGTAGTGATGGAGTCGGCCAGTTCGTTCAGCAGGGCGGCGGTTTCATCCCAGCCGAGACAGGCGTCGGTGATGGAGACGCCGTGCGCGAGCGTCACGCCCTGCTTCCAGGACTGTTTGCCGGGGTTGAGATTGCTTTCGAGCATCAAGCCCATGATGGAGTTGCGCCCCTCGCGGAACTGACGGAGGACGTCCCGGGCGACAAGGCCCTGGCGCTTATGGTCCTTGTTGGAGTTGTCGTGGGAGCAATCAATCATGATCGGTCGGGCGATCCCTTCGCCCGCGACGGCCGCCTCGGCTTTCGCGACATGCTCCGCTTCGTAGTTGGTCTTGCCGCCGCCACCCCGAAGGACGATGTGCCGGTCCGGGTTGCCGGCCGTCCGGATGATCGCGGTCTGCCCTTCGGCGTTGATGCCGACGAAGTGATGCGGCGTGCGGGCCGAGGTCATGGCATTCACCGCGACTTGCAGGCTGCCTTCGGTGCCGTTTTTAAATCCGACCGGCATGGACACGCCGCTGGCCAGTTCGCGATGGGTTTGGCTTTCGGTCGTGCGGGCGCCGATGGCGCTCCAACTGATCAGGTCGGCGATATATTGAGGGCTGATCGGATCGAGCAGTTCGGTGGCGCAGGGCATGCCGGACTGGTTGATTTTCAGGAGAATCGTACGGGCCAGTTCCATGCCGGTGGCGATATCGCAGGTGCCGTCCAGGTGTGGATCGTTGATGAGGCCCTTCCAGCCGACGGTCGTGCGCGGCTTTTCGAAATAGGTGCGCATGACGATCAGCAGGCGATCGCGGAGCGCATCGGCCACCGGCTTGAGTCTGGCGGCATATTCATAGGCGGCTTCGGGGTCATGAATCGAGCAGGGACCGACGATGATGAGGAGCCGCTCGCGATCCCGGCCATGAAGAATCCGGCGGATGGCGTCTCGTGTTTCCACCACCAGCGCGGCGGCTTCGTCGGTGATCGGCAGCTTCGTTTTTATGGCGCGCGGCGAGGGCAGCGCGTTGATTTCTAAGACATGTTGGTTGTCGATAGGTCTGTTCATGATACCTGTCCGCGAGCGGATCGCGGCCTTTTCCACTCAGGTTGACTGCGCAACATTGCCTTGGAAGTGATCATGATATGCGAAAATACCGAGGAAAGTCCATACAACTTGACAAAAGCAGGAGGCTATCGCTAGTTTGGCGAGGGTTTTTGTCGTTTCCGGTCCTGCGTGTTGAGGGTGTGAAGAGTCTGTTCTAATGGTGCGTCTTTCCACATCAGCAGTGCTGCTCCGCCGGCTGATCTCGCTGGCGATGATCGTGATCCTGCTCGGCCTGGCGCCGTTTGCCGTTGCGCAGGATGTGCATCACGAGCTGGCCGCGGCCGACCACGACGGTCACGAGCACTCCGATACCGACCTCTGCCAGTGGGTCCAGCACCATACAGCCGGGTCGTTGGATGTCGATGTTCCGAGGCCGGCCTTTTGCGAGCTTGTCTGGCATCGCGCCCTTCCGTCCGAGTCGGTCGTACTCTCTCTAGACATTGCTTCCGTCGGTCCTTCCCGCGCTCCTCCGCGTCGCTAAGTTCCCTTCAACGAGTCGTCCAGAGTTCGGCGCAATGTGTGCCGGGCGCTGTGGTCTATTTCATTTCGATGTTGAACGTGGAGGATCGGTATGCGACGTGCGTGGTGTCATCTCTGTGTCGGTCTGATTGTCGGAATATTGATCGGGAATGGAGGAGGGCTGTCTCCGGCTCATGCGGCGGAGGACGCTGCCAAGACGATTCGTGGCTCGGTTCAGAACCAGGATCTTCGGCGGGTCGGGCAGGTGGTGGTGGAGGTGAAGGATCAGGAAGGCACCGTCGTCACGACGGGTGTCACCAATGATGCCGGCGAGTTTACGGCGTCGGTGCCGGTGGCTGGAACCTACTCCGTCAGCGCCGTGCAGGATACCTATCGCAGCGAATATGTGGTGTTGCAGATCGGGACCGAGGCGCCGCGGCCGGTGGCGCTGACCTTGGCGAAAACCAGAGAGATTGCGCTGGAAGTCGTGTCGCCGCTGGCGCCGATTCACTATAAGGCATCGAGCGAAACCTATGCGGTAAGCCGTAAGGATATCGAATCGTTGCCAAAGGGGAACAATAACGATCTGCATGATGTCCTGTTGACGATCCCCAGTGCCGTCTACGGGTCGCTCAAGCAGGTGCACATCCGGCAGGACCACGCGAACATGCAGTTGCGCATCGACGGCGTGCCGATTCCGGAGACGGTGTCGTCTACGTTTTCAGACGTGATCTCGCCGCGGGCCTGGGAGCGGGCCGATATTGTCCTCGGCGGCATGGAGGCGAACGTCGGCAACAAGACGGCGGCGCTCATCGACGTCACGACCAAGAGCGGAACGAACCCGGCCTTTGGGTCTCTCCAGCTGTTCGGGGGGTCGAATCAAACCGTGAATCCCTCGCTCGAATACGGCGGGACAATCGGGGAAAAATTCCGCTTCTACATCCTCAACAGTCACGTGGCCACGAATCGCGGCATCGAGCCGCCGACGCTCGGCCATTCTGTCTTTCACGGCCAGAGCGAGCGGAATCAAACCTTCATTCGCGGCGACTATCAGCGCGACAATACCAATGCCTTCTCGTGGGTATTTTTGAACTCGGTGGCGAAGTATCAAATCCCCACGCGACCGGGATTGGAACTGGATCCCAGCGGGCAGGCACTGCCGCTGTTGCAGGCCGCGCGGCCGGGCTATGGCGCGGCGCCTTCTCAAGCCATCGACGAAAATCAAAAAGAGCAGAATCAGTATGCCCACATGGTCTGGCGACACGATGTCACGTCCAACCAGTTCTTCAGTCTGGCGGGCTACTTCCGGCATACGCGTGCGACGTTCAAGACCGACGCATTCAATGTGCTGGCCTACTCGCCGGATATCACTGGAGCTCAGGCTGCCGATCAAGACCGCATGGCGTATTCCGGCGGACTGCGGCTCGATTACACCTATGTGCATAGCAAAGAACATCTCATCAAGAGCGGCTTCCAATTTGATCGCACGCAGGCGGTGAACAAAACGCGCATTACGGCCTTCGACGATGCGCTGACCGGCGTGGTGAACGTGAATGCCGACAATCGCCTGATCGGCTACCGGGAGGAGTTCTGGGTGCAGGATCAATGGACGCCGAACGAGCGATGGACGTTCAATCTCGGCGTCCGGGGCGACATCGTGCAGTATCAGCGGGATGAAGGCCAGATCAGTCCGCGCCTCGGGGCGACCTACAAGGCCGATCAGGCGAACGTGTTCCATGCGTTCTACGGGCGCATGTTTACCCCGCCGAACCTCGAAGCCATTTCGTTTGCGAAACTGAATGTGGCCGGGACGACCGCGCAGCCTGACAACACCACGAACAATCAGCCGCGGGCGGAACGCGCGCACTACTTCGAAGTGGGCAGCTACCATGCCCTCTCCAGCTGGGCGACGTTCGAGCTAACGGGCTATTACAAACTTGCCCGGTACCTTTCCGATGCCGGGCAATTCGGCACGACGCCGCTGTTGAATTACTTTGCCTTCGATCGAGGCTGGTCTCGCGGGATCGACGGGTCGCTGAAGTTTCAGGTGCGAGAGAACCTCACGGCTCGCGCCAATCTGGCCTGGGGGCAGTGCAAGGGCTATGGACTCCAATCCGGCCATTTCCTGCTCGATCAGAAGGAAATCAACGACATCAATTCCAAAGGCGGCGTCTTCTGTGACCATACGCAGATGGTCACAAGCTCGGCGATGGTGAGTTACCGCATGCAGGAGCGGACGACCCTAAGCGGACAGATGCTCTTCGGATCCGGCTTGCGGACGGCGGCCGACGATCAGGCGAAGACGAATTCGACGCATAGCCAGTCCTATACCGTCTTCAATACGTCGATCACCCATGTCATTCCATTGCCGTGGGACGGGCAGAAATTCCTGCTCGGGTTCGATGTGGTCAATCTGTTCGATCAGAAGTACTACATCAATCGCGGCGAAGGGAGCATCGGTTTGGGCGTCTCGCACGCGGGGATGCCGAGGTCGTTTTTCTTCCGCGGCCAGTGGTTCTTTTAGCCGGATGCTGAAACGGGCCATCAACGGCGTTCTCGGCTCGGCTACATCCTCAACGTAGCCCAGAGGCTACGCCTCCGGTGTTGCCGTCGCCTGCGGCCTTGTTGGCTGGCCCGTTTGAGCATCCGGGGTGGATCTGCCGATTCACGGTGCAAGGGAGCGCGAAGGCTAAAAGGGACAGAGTGTAAGAAGAGGCGTGCAGGTTCTTCTGTGAAGAGCGAATCAGGAGCGGACGTGTGCGAATAGTTGTCTGTTTGAGCAACTGAGTGTGATGAGGTAGGATGCGAGGCACTATGAAACAGATTCTGACACTTTCAATAATGAGTTTGTTGTGTTTTCCGGTGGCTGCGTGGGCGGTGGCGGGTGACGAGGCGACGCATGCCGACGATCATCATGAGGATGTGTTGGAGCTGCCCGAAGTCCATGTGCATGGGCTGTCGCTGAACAAGGACCAGCAGCTGGGGCCGGTGGCGAAGTCGACTCCCTGGCCGGGGATTCCGTCATCCCTCGACGGCAAGGAGCTCGATGACTGGATGAAGGCCAGGCTAATGGTGTCCAAAGACGCCAAGGTGACGGTCGTGGTGCTGGAGCCGGCCAAACATCGCGAGTTGACCGCAGCCGGAATCGTCGCGCTCAGCAAGTGGACGTTCGATCCGCAGATGAAGGGCGACGAGATGATCGACGGCGAGCTGACGGTCCGCATCCATTTCCGCACGCGGTGAAGATCGCTTGACGCCTGACGAATGACACTTTATCGTCAGGCTCATATGAGCCTCGACGAATCACTCTTTCTCGCCATCAACGGCCTTGCCGGCCACTCGGAATTCTTCGACCATCTGTTTCTTCGTTTGAGTGCGACGAGCACGCTCTATCTGCCGGTGGCTCTGGCTGCGGGCTATTGGATCATGCGGCGGCGTTGGGAGGCCTTGCTCGGCGGTCCGTTTCTGGCCGGGGCCGTCGGGCTCTCGGATTTTCTCGGCGGGCAGCTCAAGTGGGCGGTGGCGCGTGCGCGGCCCTGTCAGGCGCTGCACGAAGCCGTCGTCGTCGGGGGCGGTGCCTGCGGACGGCTCTTCAGTTTTCCTTCCAACCATGCAATAAACACGGCGGCGGCCGCCGCGTTTCTGCACATGCTCTATCCCAAGACCGGCTGGATCAGCTGGCCGATCGTGGTACTGGTGGGATTCTCGCGGGTCTACATCGGGGCGCACTATGTCACCGATGTCTTCGGCGGCTGGGTCTTAGGCGGACTGATCGGCGGCGGCATCGCCTGGGCGCTGCTGCAATGGCCGAGATTTCGCGCGGCAACGCAGGGTCCAGTCTCTTCCTCGCGGTAGGTTCGTTACGACCCTTCCATGCAAGCCAGCAGTGCGGCTCGTAAGGTCTCCACGTCATAGCCTCGGCCGATGAGGACGATGGCCGGAGATGGTTCGTCGAGCAGCATGATGGGAGCGATGGTGTGCGCTCCAGGCGGGGCGTACTGAAATTCCTGCAGTTCCGGCTCACCGGCGAAACGGAAGAAACCTTTGGCCCGTTCGAGTTCTTTGGGCAGCGACTGAGTCCAGGCTTCGAAGCGTGTGCGATTCAGCGGCGAAGGAAGTTTCACGGTCGTGGCGATGGGATGGTAGTCCGCCCTTGTATGCGAGCGTGAAGAGCGAGGCTCGCCGAAGACCACGTTCGTCTGTTTGGCCGGTCGTGCCTGTTGCCCCGGTGCCAGGAGCGCGGCGGCGTCGATGCGTGCATGGGTGGTTTCCCAGATGCGGGCATAGGGGTTCTGCTTCACGATTCCACTTTTGAATCCCTCCCAGTGGCCCGGCACATAGAGATCCTGCTTGTTGAGAATGAGTTCGTCCGCGCAGCGAATCGCCTGCGCGGTGACATACTGGCTGGAGTGGCTGGTCTCGCTGGCGATGGGATGGAGCAGGGCGATGACCCGTTCCAACGTGGCGAGCCGGGCGGTGTAGAGGTCCGTCACAGCGTCGATTACTTCAGCCGGATCGGCCAGTCCGGAACATTCGATGATCACGACATCCGAGGCGGCATCGTTGACGAGTTGCGCGATGCCCCACGACAGATCTTCCTTCGTGTCGCAGCAGACGCAGCCGCCAGCCAGATTCATCACCTGTTCGGCGATGGTGCCGGCGCGCGGGCCGTCGATACTCACCTCGCCCGCTTCGTTCATCAGCACCCCGGCCCTAAGGCCCTGACTCTTCCAATATTCCAGCAGCCGCATCAAGAGCGTCGTTTTTCCTGCGCCAAGCGAGCCGCAGAGGAGATAAAAGGGGACTGGCATAGTCATTCCTGTTTGTCGAAACACGGCATGAGTACCGTACGGTGCATTCTACCGTTCAAATCGGACGCTGAACAACTTAATGGTGGTGAGTGAGAGCTGCGAGTTCTGGATGCTGATCGGCGAGTTTGGTCAGGTCACAATGGACGTCGTCGGGGTCGCTGCAATGAGTTTCCAGCTGAACGGTCATGTGCTTGATGCCGAAATCGGCGGTAATCCGGTCATGGATCGAGCGGAGCAGCGCGTTGGTGAGGACGGCGTCGTCTCCATCCACCAGCACGTGGGCGGTGAGCATGATGAGGCGGGGCTCCACAGCCCAGATATGGAGATCGTGCACGTTCTTCACGCCAGGCAGTGACTCGATCGCCGCGGCGACCTGAGACGCGCTGATCGTGGGCGGGGTGGATTCCAGCAGCACATCGAGCGATTCTTTGAGCAGCGGCCAGGCGCCGTGGAGAATCGCGCCGACCACCAGAAGACTGATGAGCGGGTCGAGCACGGTCCAGCCCGTCAGCATGATCGCGCCGCCGCTCAGCACGACACCGAGCGAGACCCAGGCATCGCCCAGCATGTGCCAGAAGGCGCTGCGGATATTCAGATCGTCTTTCGCGCCATGCTGGAGCAGCAGGGCGATGCTGAGATTGGCCACAAAGCTCATGGCGGCAATGCCCATGATCCACCCGCCGTCCACTGGCACCGGATGCAGCAACCGCTTGAATCCCACGAGCGTAATGCCGATCGCTGTCAGTAACAGAATGAACGAGTTGATAAACGCGGCGACGACGCCTGCGCGATGGTAGCCGAATGTGCGGGTTTCGCTGGCCGGCTGCCTGGTGAGGATGTGCGCATAGAGCGCCAGAAAGAGCGAACCCTGATCGACGAGGTTGTGTCCCGCGTCACTCATGAGGCCGATACTGTCGAGTAGGCAGCCGCCGAGGAATTCTGCGGTGATGACCAGGGCATTCAGCCCGAGCGAAAGGTAGAGACGCGAACGCAGATGCTCAAATGAAGCAAGGCCGGTCATATACGTAGTGTCGCACGGTCCTCGCATCACGGCAAGCGTTGGAAGAATGACCGGTGGTCGTATGCATGACGCAGGGGATGATCGTGGTGGAAAATCAGCGGTGGGTAGTGGTACAAACCCGCATGCGTTGGAAACTCATACTCGGAGCGATGGCGTTGCCGCTGGCGATGGGCGCTGGTGTACTGGCCGCGTCTTCACCCAAAAGCGATAGCACGACGCAGGTCTCCTTGCCCAGACCCGATCACATTGTGGTCGTGATTGAAGAGAACCATTCCTACAGCCAGATCATCGATTCGCCCCATGCGCCCTACATCAATGAGTTGGCCGCCAAGGGGGCGTTGCTCACGCAGTCGTTCGGAATCACCCACCCGAGCCAGCCGAATTACCTCGCGTTGTTTTCCGGATCGACGCAGAACATCAACGACAATTCGTGTCCGCATACGTTCACCACGCCGAATCTTGGCCACGCCTTGCTGGCAGCCGGGCTGACGTTCGCCGGCTACTCAGAAGACCTGCCCGAAGCGGGCTCGTTGATCTGCAAAGACGGGAGCTATGCCCGCAAACATAATCCCTGGGCCAATTGGCAGAACAGCCAGGCCAATGGCCTTCCGGCCGAGATCAATCTGCCTCTGACGAGTTTCCCCGCCGACTATCGTGCACTCCCCACGGTAAGCATCGCCGTGCCGAATCAGGTGAACGACATGCATCACGGCAAGGATCCGGAGGCGATTCAAACGGGGGATCGCTGGCTACGGGATCACGTGGAGGCCTATGTGCAGTGGGCTCAGCAGCACAACAGTCTGCTGATTCTGACGTGGGATGAAGATAATGATAACGCCAAGGAGAATAACCGGATCGTCACGCTCTTCGTCGGTCCCATGGTGAAAGTGGGGCGCTCAGACCAGCATATCACCCACTACAATGTCCTGCGCACCATCGAAGACCTCTACGGCTTCTCCCACTCCGGTGCAAGCGCCGATGCCGAGCCGATCACTCAGATCTGGAAAGCCCCGATCAATCAGTAACAGCGCTGACCGTGGAGTTTCAGCATCAGACGCGCATTAACGCTCTTCTCAGAGTTTATCTGGAAGTAAACAAGGCTTGAGACGGAAGGCGAGGGTGAAAAAGCCCGTCCCATTTATTTTTGGTTCACAGCCTTCCTTAAGGCGTAAGGCCGCGCTAGCCCTGTGGCACACGGATACAAGAGAAAACTGTGCGCCGTTTTATTGCGTCGGTCTCGAGCATGAAGTTAGAAGTTTGTTGTTACGGCCTAGGTCTGCGTACTCGCAGAAGAAATGGTTCAATGGTTACTGAGTGAATTCCTCTGTGTTTACCTTTTCGAATGGTGAACGAGAGCCAAGCGCAACCAAAACGATCAAGCTCTTCGACTTTCTTGCACTTTCCAACGAGATACTTGAATACGGGCAGGGATTCATGGCGGTAGTTCTGAGCCATGCCCGAAAGATCTGGGACGCCCACAACCCGCACTGTGTCTCCAACCTGGATCTGTTTTCCTGTAGCGTCTATTGGCTTGTGTTTCATGATTGTGGGCATCTAACTATGTGTAGGCCTCTCTTGTTCGCAAACCATACGCTTTGCCCTGTGTCGTTTCAATGAGTTGAGATTGCTGGACCATCCATCCTAGTTTTACACGGATCGAGATAAGACTCCTCATTGAACGGGTTCACATCCCATCTACTTTGTAGCGAATTCCAGAAAGTATTGCTTCGGCAGAAACGTATGCTCGCGTGCGAGCTGGTACCCTGCGGCGGCCATTTCCTGGACGATGGTATTTCGCGCAACGAGATGATGTTTGGGGAATCCGAGGTCGCCGGATCGTTCGTCGGTGTAGAAGTCGATGATAGCGATGCGCGCGCCTGGTTTGAGAGACGACTTGAGGTCGCTGAAGTATTTTGCCCGGTTCTCAAGATGATGGATAGTGTTGCAGACGAAGAGGAGATCGACGGATGCAAACGGCAGCTTGGGGTTATCCGGCTGCGCAAGGATGAACTCGGCCGTGTAGGCGGTATGCATGTGGATGACGCTCTCTTTGGCGTAGAACAGCATCTCCGGTTCGACATCCACGGCATAGACCATTCCGGTCTCGGTCACGGCTTCGATGAAGCGGCGGGTGAAATAGCCGGACCCTGAGCCGAGATCGGCGACTGCCATCCCTGGCTTCAATCTGAGCGCCTCGATCACCTCGGACGGCTTCTGATAGCGATCCCGCTCCGTGCTGTCGAGATGCTCCAGATATTGTTTGATGTCGTCCGGACGGCGATGCTGGTGCTGCTCTTCAGCGAAGGCCGGCCAGGCAAGAGTCATGCACAAGGCTGCAAGCAGAACAATGGTTTTCATGGCGAGGACCTCTTGGATGGTAGCCGCTCACTGAGCACCGGGTATTTGGCTTCGGCCAGACCGAAGTTGCCGCTTGACGGATCGGCGGCGACGACACGGAGGGTGATGCCGTCCGGCGCGTCTTTCGGCAACGGGACGAAGAAGGGGGCTTCAAAGCTGGCCTTGTCGCCGCTGTAGAACATCTGCAAGCGCTCTATCACTTTTGTGCCGATAAGCAGCTCGCCATAGATGTGGACTTTGCGCGAATCCCAATCTCCGTGGGGACGGACGAGTGCGCCGGAGAGGGTGCGGACGGAGGCGCGCAGGATCACATCGTCTTTCGCGATGAGGCCGCCGCCGACGGATTTCGGATGTTCGATCTGCACGATGTAGCCATAGAGCGTCAGCACGATGCCGTCGCTGGTCAGGTCATGGCCGGGAATCAACCAGGCGCGGGTGGAGACGCGCTGGGTGGCGGCCGGGTAGGCCAACGGGCCTTCGGCTGCAATCTCGACGAGCGTTGGCGTGACCAGGTCGAGGGTGGCGGTAAAGACGGCGGAAGGGCGGCTGCTGTAGTGAGCCTCTTCCATCAGGCGCGGGGTGCGCATGATCTGATTCTGGTCGCCGGCGTCGCCCTGCTGAATGCCGGTGGCGAGGATCTGGCCGGTCGCCACGTCGGTGATCGTGACGCGCGCGCCGCCGACGTCTTTGCCCAGCACCATGGAGCCATGCGCGACGACGCGCACAAGGATCGTCGTGGGTTTTGGATCGTTCAGGTGCAGGTCGGACGGTGCGTCTTCTTGCGCGGGGAGTGCGAAACAGGGCAGAGGCATCAGGAGGAGTGTGAGGACGAGAAGGCGGAGCCTGATACCCGCTCGGTTCATTTCACCTTGGTGCCCGGTTCCACTTCTTCCAGGATGGTGGCGAGGCCGCGCACTTCGCTGTCGCCGGCGGCCAGGACCATGCCCTGCGACTCGATGCCCATGAGCTTGGCCGGTTTCAAATTTGCGACGATGACGATCATCTTGCCGACGAGCGCGTCCGGCTCATACTTCTTGCCGATACCCGCCACGATCTGCCGTTGCTCCGTGCCGAGCCAGACCTGCAACTTCAACAGCTTCTCCGACTTCGGTACACGTTCGGCGCTGATGACTTTCGCCGTCTTCAATTGAATCTTCATGAAGTCGTCGATGCTGATCTGCGGCGGCGCAGCCGGTGCGGGCGCTGCTGCCGGTGCCGTCGGAGTTGCTGGTGTTGCGGCCGGAGGCGTCGTGGCTGCGGCAGGAACCGGTTGCGGGGGTACTGGTGTGTCGCTCACTGGTTGGGCTCCTTTTTTCGATGAGTCTTTCTGCGCTTTGGTCGCATCTTTTGCGGTGGCTGACTTCGTGTCCGCCGCGATTTCAATCCGGGGGAACAGCGGGGCGCCTTTGGCGATCGCGAGATCGGTTACGGGGCTATCCCACTGGTAGGCGGAGGCCGGGATGGCTTTGGAGAAATCGAAGTGGTAGCCGAGCTGTCGGGTCAGTTGTTCCGTCGTCTGAGGCATGAACGGATAGAGCGAGACGGCCAGCAGGCGCAATGCGCGGGCGGCGGTGTTCAGAACGGTCTTGAGCTTTGGCGCCTCGTCGGGATTCTTTGCCAGCTTCCAGGGCGCGGCTTTGTCGATGTATTCGTCACAGAGGCTGGCGAGTTCGCCGATTGTTTGCAGATTGTCGCGGAAGGTGAGCGCGCTGAAGCCGCGCTCCAATGTGGCCGGCAATTGCGCGGCGGCCTTGGCGATCTTCTCTTCGAGTTCCGGCAATGCGGGCGGGCCGCTGGCCGGAATCTTACCGTCGGCGAACCGTTCGATCATGGTGAGGGTACGGCTGAGCAGATTGCCGATACCGTTGGCCAGGTCGCTGTTGATGGTGGTGACCATCGCGGTTTGTGAGAAGTCTCCATCCTGCCCGAACGGCACTTCGCGTAAGAGGAAGTAACGGAAGGCATCGATGCCGTAGGTCTCGACCATCTTGTTGGGATCGACGACGTTGCCGCGACTCTTCGACATCTTTTCGCCGTCGACGGTCCACCAGCCGTGGGCGAAGATGGTTTCCGGCAGCGGCAGGTTCAGCGCCATGAGCATCGTCGACCAATAGACGGCATGGGTCGTGAGAATGTCTTTCCCGACGAGATGGACAGACGCCGGCCAGTACCGGTCGACCGAGGGCGCCGACAATTTGTACTCCAGGGCGGAGATGTAATTGACCAGCGCGTCGAACCAGACGTAGGTGACGTAGTCGTGATCGAAAGGCAATTCGATGCCCCAAGACAGGCGCGATTTGGGTCTGGAGATGGACAGGTCGCCAAGCTTCTGAGTGGTCAGGAACCCCAGTACTTCGTTGCGGCGGGACTCGGGCCTGATGAAGTGCGGGTGTTGCTTGATGTGGTCGATCAGCTGTTCCTGATACTGCCCCATCTTGAAGAAATAGTTGTGTTCGCTGAGCTGCTCGATAGGGCGTTTGCAGTCCGGGCAGATCCCTCCGACGACGTCTTTTTCGGTCCAGAACCGCTCGTCGTATGTGCAGTACCAGCCAGTATATGAGTCCTTATAAATCAGCTGCTTATCGTAGAGCTCTTGAAGGTATCGTTGAACCACTTTCTTGTGCGGCGCATCGGTGGTGCGGATGAAGGCGTCGTTCGAAATGTTCAACCGTTTCCAGAGGTCCTGGAACTGCGGTGCCAGCTTGTCGCAATGGGTCTGCGGATCGATCCCGGCCTTGGCGGCTGCCTGCTGGACTTTCTGCCCGTGCTCGTCGAGGCCGGTCAGGAACATGACGTCGCGACCCCGCAGACGCCAGTAGCGCGCGAGCACGTCGGCGGCGACGGTGGTGTAGGCGTGGCCGATGTGCGGCACGTCGTTCACATAGTAAATCGGCGTCGTGATGTAGAACGTGTTGTGATCGCGCATGACGAGGGGGAAGATACCAGGTTGGCGACTCTGAATTCTAGGCGGGGGTGCCGTCCGGTGCCAGTCCGAGGGCGTCGCGAAGTTTGAGCAGGCAGGATTCCAGCGCCATGTGGAGATTCAAATTGCGTGTGGCGTTCTGTTGTGTGCGTTCGATCTCTTTGATCAAATCGAGCAGCAGGGGGAGGTCGGTGGTCCGGGCATACTCTTGAAGTTGGTCCATCTGTTCCAGGTGAAGAATCTGATCGTGGTCGCCGCCGACATGGACGAGCAGCAGATCCCGGATCCACCGGCTGAGCCAGGTCAGTGTCTCGATGCCACGATCGGATTTGGCGAGGCTCTCAGCCAGGGTCAGGATCGTGCTGATCGATTTAAGTGTCGCGGGGGCGACGATGGCCAGACATTCTTTTTGCCATTCGCGCAAGGCGGCGACATCCAGCGTGAGGGCTTCGCCGATCCGGCCTTCGGTGACAAGCGCCAGGAGCCGCGCATCCGCCGGCGGGAGTTCGCGCTTGAGGATCACGGCGGCTTCGACCTGCGTGCGCGCCGGCGCGGTGAAGCGGAGTTGCTGGCAGCGCGAGCGGATCGTGATCGGGAGCGCGTTGGGTCTGCTGGTGATCAGGAGGAAGAGCGCATGTCCCGGCGGTTCTTCCAGCGTCTTGAGCAGCGCGTTGGCGGCGCCGATGGTCATGCGGTCGGCTTCATCGATCAAGCAGATTTTCCGTTCGCCCATAAGGGGGCGATAGACGAACTGTTGTTCGATCTCCCGGATCTGTTCGATCTTGATGGCGGGGTTGGCGAGTTCACGGTCGGGATCGATCGTGATGAAGTCCGGGTGCGTTCGCGCGGCGATCTGCAGGCAGGCGCGGCAGGCGCCGCAACTGTCCAGTCCATCCGGGGACGGCGGCTGCTCGCAGTTCAACGCCTGGGCAAGATGGACGGCCGTGAGACGTTTCCCGATCGCTTCCTCGCCGTGGAACAGATACGCATGTCCCAGCCGGTCGTGTGAGACGGCGGCTTGCAGGACCGCGATCGGATGTGCGTGACCGGTGATCTCGTGAAAGGGCATGACTACCGTCTCCACCCGTTGTGCGGCCGGTGCTGCTCCAGCCAGTCGAATACGAGCGTGCGCACGTCATCCGCAATCCTGTCCGGGGTCCGCGCGGCATTGACCGGCTTGATGCGCCGTGGTTCTTTGCGCGCGAGTTCCAAAAACCCGGAGCGGACGCGTTGGTGAAAGCGTGTGGTCTCCCGATCCAGCCGGTTCTGTCCTGCGGCGTCGCGCTGCCGCCGGCGCAAGCCGGTGGCCACGGGCAGATCGAAGAGGAGGGTCAAATCCGGAGTCAGGCCACCGGTCGCCCAGGCATTCATGGTGCGCAAGGTTTTCAGATTCAGCCCGCGCGCGTAGCCCTGATAGGCCAGGGTGGAATCGACAAACCGGTCGCAGATCACGATCGCGCCCTGCCGCAGCGCCGGCGCGATTACGTGGTCCACATGCTGGCGGCGCGCGGCGAGAATGACGAAGGCTTCCGTTTCTGCGGCGAGGGATTCCGAATCGGTTTGCAGCAGCACGGCACGGAGCTGCTCGGCTGCCGGTGTGCCGCCCGGTTCCCGCGTGAGGAGCACGGCATGGCCCTCAGCGCGAAGCGCCTGTGCCAGGCGCGCGGCCTGTGTCGATTTCCCGCTGCCCTCGGTGCCTTCGAGCGTCAGGAACGTGCCGGCTGTGCGGTTGTGTGTTCTTGCCAAGAGAGATCCTGCCGGTGGTTCAACGGTTGCGCGATCGTAATGCCCTGCTCACTGAATAGCAAGAACGGCCGGGCTCGAGAGGATGTCCTCGTATTGTTGTGATGTGAATGCGGAAGGCTCCGAAGGTTCACGCTATCTTATCGCGCCGCCCGGTGCCGGTTTTTTGGTGTAACTCATTGAAAATACCCATAAATGGATTGCGGCACCTGGGGAATGTCTGTATGATGAGCCACCACATTATAGGGCCTCGCTCAAGACCTGACTGCCATGCTGAAAACCTTGTTGAAACGATACTTTCTGACTGGTTTGCTCGTCATCACTCCGATCTGGGGCACCATCCTCATTTTGAAGGCGCTCTTTGTTACGGTCGACGGGATCCTGGGGGAGACGGTGGCTCGCTGGGTGCCGGAGTATTACGTTCCCGGTTTGGGGATCGTGGCGCTTCTTTTGCTCGTGTTTTCCGTGGGACTGTTCGCCGCGAATTTTATTGGCCGGCAGATCGTCCGGATCTGGGAAGACTGGTTGAACCGCCTGCCGCTGGTCCGCGGGATTTACTCGACGCTCAAATCGATGATGGATATCCTCTCGTTTTCGGACCGGACCTCGTATCACCGGGTGGTGCTGATCCAGTTTCCGAAGAACGGCCATTACTGCTTTGCGTTCGTCACGGGGATGACGAAATCCGAGACCGCCTCGCTGGCGCAGGAGCCGTTGATTCACGTGTATGTGCCGACCTCGCCGAATCCCACGTCCGGATATTTTCTGCTGGTGCCCGAGCGTGAAGTGACGTCGGTGGATATTTCGGTCGAGGAAGCCATGAAGCTCATTGTCTCGGGCGGTCTCTATACGCCGACGACGTCGATGGCGTCGGTGTTGAGCGCCGATGCGAAATGGAGCGGGGTGAAACAACCGGAGGCGGGGGTAACCATCGGATGATGCCGCACAAGTACGAAGCAGCGATGGACGGGCTGGGCGTGGTGGTGATGGCGGCCGGACGCGGAACGCGCATGCGGTCGGAGCAGGCCAAGGTGCTGCACCGCATCGTCGGCCGTCCGATGATCCACTACGCGCTTGATGTGGCCTGCGCGGTTGCCGGGCATTCTGTCGCGGTGGTGGTGGGCCATCAGGCTGCGCACGTACGCGCGGCCCTGGAGTCGGCGCTGGCGGGACAGGCAGGTCATGCGGCGGTTCGCATCGTCGAGCAGGTGCAGCAATTGGGGACGGGACATGCTGTGTTGCAAACGCGTCCGGTGTTTGCGGACGGCAACCGCAAGGCGCCGGCGGCCTATCTCATTCTCAACGGCGATACGCCGTTGTTGCAGGAATCGACGGTACGGGAGTTGTTGCGGATGCACCGGACGTCCGGCGCGACGGTGACGATGCTGACGGCGATTCTGGAAAATCCAGGCGGTTATGGCCGGGTGGTGCGCAGGCCTGAGCGGGGCGCTTCCGGAGCGGTCCATGCATCCGCCGACGTGCTGAAGATCGTCGAGGATCGCGACGCCTCGCCGGAGGAGCGGGCGATTCGTGAAATCAATGTCGGGACCTATGTAGTCGACGGGGCGTTTCTCTTTGCGGCGCTGGACAAGGTGCAGCCGCATAATGCGCAAGGCGAGTATTACCTCACGGACATCGTCGATATGGCCGTCACGCAGGGGCATCGGGTCGCGGCGCTGCCGCTGACGAATCCGGATGAAGGACTGGGAGTCAATACCAGGGTGCAGTTGGCCGAGGCCGAGCGGGTGATTCGCCGGCAGATCCGGCAGCGTTGGATGGAAGCCGGTGTGACAATGGTGGATCCGGACTCCGCGTGGATCGAGGCCGGTGTCACGATCGGAAAGGATACGGTGTTGCATCCGAACGTGACGCTGGAAGGGAGGACGGTGATCGGAGAAGGCTGCGAGCTCCGTTCGTTTACGCGGCTCACAGACTGTACGGTCGGCTCTCATGTAACCATTCTGGATCATTGCGTCTGTGCCGATTCGCAGATCGACGATCACGCCGCGGTGGGGCCGTTCGTCCATTTACGCCCGGGTGTGCGCGTGCGCGCCAAGGCAAAGGTGGGAAATTTTGTCGAGATGAAGAAAACGGATCTCGGCGAAGGAGCGAAGGCCAATCATCTGAGCTATCTCGGAGACGCGACGATCGGCAAAGGCGTGAATATCGGCGCCGGGACGATTACCTGCAATTATGACGGGGTGCATAAGCATCAGACGATTGTGGGCGACCATGTGTTTCTGGGAAGCGATACTCAGCTGATCGCTCCGGTGACGGTGGGCGCGGGGGCGGTCATTGCCGCGGGGACGACGGTCACGCAGGATGTGCCTGCGGATGCCCTGGCGATCGCCCGGGTGCCTCAAGCGAACCGGGCCGGATGGGCCGCCAGGCGACGCGCTCTGTTGGCGAATGCAACACAGGCTCCGGCGAAACCGTTGGCGAAGCCGCAGGCAAAGCGAACCCCGGCGACGAAGGTCTCCGGCAAGAAGAAGGGGAGGTAGACCCTCGATGTGCGGCATTGTTGGATATGTGGGAAACCAGGATGCGGTTCCGATTCTGATCGGTGGATTGGCGAAGCTCGAATATCGCGGCTACGACTCCGCGGGGGTTGCCATACAGCAGGGGGACAAGATCAACGTCCGGCGAAGTGTCGGCAAACTGGTCAATCTTCAGAAATCACTTCAAGAGAAAGAATTGAGTGGCATGGTGGGGATTGGGCATACCCGCTGGGCGACGCACGGTAAACCCTCGGAGCAGAACGCCCACCCGCACCGTTCGAAGGGGTGCGTGCTCGTGCACAACGGCATCATCGAAAACTATCAGCCGCTGAAGCAGCAGTTGGAAAAAGACGGCTACAAGTTCCAGTCGGAGACCGACACGGAAGTGGTTGCGCATTTGATCGACAAGTATCTGGAAAAAGGCCAGGGGCTGGCAGACGCGGTTCGTTCCGCGACGAAGGATGTGCGCGGGAGCTATGCGTTGGCGGTGATTTCTGAGAAGGAGCCGGGCACCTTGATTGCCGCGAGGTCCGGTTGTCCTTTGGTGGTCGGCCGCACCAAACAGGCGTCGTTCGTCGCCTCGGACGTAATGGCGATGCTGGCGCACACGCGGGACGTCACCTATCTGGAAGAAGGCGATGTCGCAGTGGTCACCCAGCATGAGATGCACCTGACCGATACCGACGGCCGTCCCGTGTCCAGAAAAGCGACGAAGATCACCTGGGATGCGTCGGCCGTGGAGAAGAGCGGCTATCCGCATTTCATGCTCAAGGAGATTCACGAGCAGCCCCAGACGATTCTCGACACGATGCGCGGACGCTATTCCCATGAGACGGGCGAAGCCGATCTGCCGGATATCGGATTGACGCCGAAGGAATTCGCCGCAGTGGAACGGATCTGGATCGTGGCCTGCGGAACGTCGTGGCATGCCGGTTTAGTGGGGAAGTATCTCCTGGAAGAAATGGTCCGCACCCCTGTACAGGTCGACATCGGGAGCGAGTTCCGCTATCGCGATCCGCTGGTCGGCAAGAACGACTTGTTCATCACGATTTCCCAATCCGGTGAAACGGCCGATACGCTGGCGGCGGCGCGGGAAGCGAAAGAGAAGGGCGCCCGGGTCGTGTCCGTCGTAAACGTCGTCGGCAGCACGCTGGCGCGCGAGTCGGACGGCGTACTCTATACCCACTGCGGGCCGGAGATCGGCGTGGCGTCGACCAAAGCCTTTACCGCTCAATTGACCGCACTGTATCTGCTGGCGCTTCACCTGGCCCGTGTACGCAAGGTTATGAATGTGGCCGATGGAAAAGCCTGGTTGGACCGGCTGGTGCAATTGCCCGCGCTCGTTGAGCGGGTGCTGGGCCGGGAAGCGGAGATCGTGGCCATTGCCAAGCGCTATTATAAGAAGCGGAATTTTCTGTTTCTGGGGCGCGGGATTAACTATCCGATCGCCTTGGAGGGCTCGCTTAAGCTGAAAGAAATCTCCTATATCCATGCCGAAGGATATCCGGCGGGTGAGATGAAGCACGGGCCGATTGCGTTGATCGACAAGGACATGCCGGTGGTGGTGCTGGCGCCGCGCGACCGGCTGTATGAAAAGACGGTGAGCAATTTGATGGAAGTGAAGGCGCGGCACGCCCCGGTGATCGCGTTCGTCGCCGAAGGCGAGCGGGAGCTCGGGAAAACCGCCGATGCGGTGTTCACCATTCCGGAAACGCATCCGCTGCTGTCGCCTATTTTGTTCACGATTCCGTTGCAGTTGCTGGCGTATCATATCGCGGTGTTGCGCGGGGCGGATGTGGATCAGCCGAGGAATTTGGCCAAGAGTGTGACGGTGGAGTGATCGGATGTTGAAAATGGCTTCCAGCGGCGTTCTCGGTCGTCCATCTCCCTGCGACGTACCCCAGAGGGTACGCCTCGGTTGACGGACTCCCTGCGGCCTTGCTGGAAGACCATTTTGAACGTCCGCTGAGAGAGAAGAAGAAGGGAACTGAAAAGTGGAAATTACGAAACAGGAAGTCGAGAAGGTGGCGAAGCTGGCGCGGCTGCAGGTGAGCGAGAGCGAAGTGGCCGTGTTCGCCAAACAGTTGAGCCAGATTCTGACGCATGTCGACACGCTCAAGAAGTACAATACGGACGGGGTGGAGCCGACGGCGACGGTGTTGGGCCAGGTAAATGTGTTTCGCGACGATGTGGTGCGGCCGTCGCTTTCGGTCGAGCAGGCGCTCGCGAATGCGCCGGAGCGTGAAGCGGACGGATTCTGCGTGCCGAAGATTATTGATTAAGATCCCCGCAATGGCCGGGATCCAGCCATAAAGGAGTCTCATGTTTCGACAGATGCTGCGATCGAAAATTCACCGTGCGACCGTCACCGGCGCACACCTGGAGTATGAGGGAAGTCTGACGGTCGATGAGGAGCTGCTCGAGGCCGCCGGGATCCTTCCGTATGAAGCCGTCGTCTGTTCGAATCTGAATAACGGCGAACGGTTCATGACGTACGCGATTACTGGCAAGCGGGGCGGCGGAGAAATCATTCTGAACGGACCGACGGCGCGGAAGGGCGCGGCGGGCGATCAGATCATCATTTTCTGCTACGAGTATTACAGCGAAGAAGAGATCAAGCGGCATGCGCCTAAGATCGTTCGTGTGGACGGCAAAAATCGTATTATTCAGGCTGCGGCGAAACCCTCATGAGCCTTCATAAGCTGACACTCTGCGAATTGCAGCGGAAGTTTACGGCGGGGGAAGTCTCCGCCAAGGAAATCGCGCGCGCCTATTTCCTGCGCATCGGGCAGGTCGAGCCGAAGGTGAAGGCCTACGTGACGACGCAGAAAGAGCAGGCGATGGTGCAGGCGGCTGCGATCGATGACTCGCTGAAAGGCTGGCGGAAAACACAGCCGATGATGGCGATGCCGCTGGCGATCAAGGACAACCTCTGCACGGAGGGAGTCACGACCACGTGCAGCTCGCGGATGCTGCAGAACTTTGTGCCGCCCTATGACGCCACGGTCATCGCGAAATTGCGGGCGCAGGGCTATCTCCTGCTGGGGAAGACCAACCTCGATGAGTTCGCCATGGGCTCCTCCACGGAAAACTCGGCCTTCGGCCCCAGCCGCAACCCCTGGAATCTGCAATGCGTGCCCGGGGGATCCAGCGGCGGATCGGCGGCCGCGGTAGCGGCGGATGAGTGTGTGGCGGCGCTGGGGTCGGATACCGGCGGATCGATCCGGCAGCCGGCGGCGTTCTGCGGCGTGGTCGGGTTGAAGCCCACCTACGGGCGCGTGTCGCGGTACGGGTTGATCGCCTTCGCCTCGTCGCTGGATCAGATCGGTCCCATCACGAAGGATGTGGCGGATGCCGCATTCCTGTTAGGGGTCATTGCCGGTCACGATCCGATGGATTCGACCTCGGCGGATGTGCCGGTGCCCGACTATACGAAGGCGCTCAAGAAAAAAGATCTCAAGAAGTTGAAGGTCGGAATCCCGGCGGAGTTTTTCGCGGAGGGGCTCGATCCGGAAGTCGAACAGGCGGTGCGCGCGGCGATCGAAGAATTGAAGAGTCTCGGCGGGGAGATCAAAGAGATTCAGCTGCCGAGGACCGATGCGGCGGTGGCGGTGTACTACGTCATTGCCACGGCGGAGGCGAGTTCGAATCTGGCCCGCTTCGACGGAGTGAAGTTTGGCCTTCGTTCCAAGGAGACCAAGGATCTGCTGGAACTTTATACGAAGACCCGGCAGGAGGGATTCGGCCCGGAGGTCAAGCGCCGCATCATGCTGGGCACCTACGCGCTGAGCTCCGGCTACTACGATGCCTACTACGGGAAAGCGCAGGCGGTGCGGACGTTGATCCGTCAGGATTTCGATGCGGCGTTCAAAGAGGTCGATCTGATCGTCACACCGGTGACGCCGACGCCGGCCTTTAAGCTGGGGGAAAAAAGCGAGGATCCGTTGCAGATGTATCTGTCGGATATCTTCACGATTTCCGTGAATCTGGCCGGCTTGCCGGCGATCGCCTTGCCGTGCGGGTTCAGCAGAGCGGGACTCCCGATCGGGATGCAGCTCATCGGCAGGGCATTCCAGGAAGACACGCTGCTTAGAGCCGCCTATGCGTACGAACAGTCGACGCAGTGGCGCGCGAAGAAGCCCGCTGTCCGGTAGGGACGGGGCGTAAGGGACACAAGGAAAGCGAGGCCCTCATGACGATGATTGAAGTTGCCGCACTGGTGGTTGCGCTGGCTTTCGCGGCGCTGGTGGGCTACCTCGTCCCGCTGTTGATTCAGCTTCGGAAAACCGTGGCCGAATCCGAACAGCTGCTGGCGAAGATGAATGCCGATCTGCCGCCGCTCGTCGCCGACCTGCGCAGCATGAGTCAGAATTTGAACGATCTTGCCGATCAGGCCCGCGGCGGCGTTGAACATGCAGCGGTCCTGCTGCATGCCGTGGGCGAAGTCGGCGAATCCGTCCAGCAGGTGCATAATGTCGTGCGCGGCACGAGCGGGACCTTGCTCACCAATGTGGCAAGCGTGGTTGCGGGTTTCAAGGCGGCGACGCAGGTGGTGCGCGAGCGGATGAAATATGAAGGAGAACCTCACAATGGCGGATGAACGGGGATCTTCAACCGGTGTGCTTCTGGCCTTTCTGAGCGGGGCCGCATTGGGCGCGGTGGCGGCGCTGCTGTTGGCGCCGCAATCTGGACGTGAATCCCGCCAGCAGTTGCGCGGCTATGCGCGACGGGCCGAAGACAATCTGCGCGATTTGGCCGGCCGGGCCGGCGAGACGTTTGAAGAGGTGGTCGATCAGGGCAAGGAATTTGTCGACGCGCAAAAGTCGGTGTTGCGGGAGGCCTTTGAGGCCGGTCGTGAAGCCATGAAGCGTGAGCGCGACCGCATGCGTGGAGAGGAACAGGGCTGAGGATGATCTACGAAGTTGTGATCGGGGTCGAGGTGCATGCGCAGTTGCGCACGAAGACCAAAATGTTCTGCGGGTGCGGCACGACGTTCGGGCGTTCGGCGAACAGCCAGACCTGTCCGGTCTGTCTGGGATTGCCCGGCACGTTGCCGGTCATCAATCGCGCCGCCGTCGAGATGGCCGTGCGGGCCGGATTGGCGTTGAATTGCACGATCGGGGCGAACAATCAGTTCGACCGGAAAAACTACTTCTATCCTGATCTTCCCAAGGGCTATCAGATCTCTCAGTACGAGTCGCCGATCTGCGAACACGGCTGGATCGAGATCGCGGTCGGCGACAGTAAAAAGCGGGTCAAGATCCGCCGGGCCCATCTGGAGGAAGATGCCGGAAAGAACGTGCATGAGACCGGCACCAGCGGCAGCCGGGTCGATCTGAATCGCGCGGGGACGCCGCTGCTGGAAATTGTGACGGAGCCGGACATGCGGTCGGCCGACGAAGTCGTGGCCTACTTGAAGGGCTTGCGCGATATTCTGATGTATCTCGACGTCTGCGACGGCAACATGGATGAGGGCAGTTTCCGCTGCGAGCCGAATCTGTCGCTTCGTCCGCTCGGCCAGAAAGAATTCGGTACGAAAGTCGAGTTGAAGAACATCAATTCGTTCAAGTTCGTAAAGGATGCCGTCGAATACGAGATCAAGCGGCAAACGAAGGTGTTGAGCGAGGGCGGGAAGATTTTCCAGGAAACGCGCCTCTGGAACCTCGAGCGGGGCGAGACGGCGGTGATGCGCTCGAAAGAGGAGGCGCACGATTACCGTTATTTCCCCGATCCGGATCTGGTGCCGCTGAAGCTCGACAAGGAATGGATCAAGGGGTTGCGCGGGAGCGTGCCGGAATTGCCGGCGGCACGGGTCAGCCGGTTCGTTCGCGAGTACGGGTTGCCTGAGTACGATGCGGGCGTGCTGACCGTGTCCAAGGGTATCGCAGATTACTTTGAAGCCTGCGTGACGTTATTCAATCAGCCCAAGACCGTCAGTAACTGGGTAATGGGTGAGCTGACGAGGGAGTTGAATCTTTCCGGGACTGAGATCGCAGCGTCGCCGGTCACGCCTGAGCGGTTGGTTGCGTTGCTGCAACTGGTCGAAAAGGGCACTGTTAGTTTGAAGGTGGCCCGAGAGATCTTCCCCGAGCTCTATCGCAGCGGCAAAACGCCGGAGCAGATCGTTCAGGAAAAGGGATTGACGCAAGTCTCCGACGAAGGGGCGCTGGACAAAATCATCGATGAAGTGTTGGCGAAGAATCCGGCTCAGGTGGCGCAGTTCAAGGAAGGGAAGCAGCAGGTGTTGGGCTTCCTGGTCGGGCAGGTGATGAAGGCCAGCGGCGGCAAGGCGAACCCGGGCAAAGTGAACGAGTTGTTGAAGAAGAAGTTCAGCAGTTAGGACGTGATACTAACCGAGGAGCGTAGAGACGTATGAGCGCGATCAGAGAGATCAAAGGCAGGCAGATTGTCGATTCTCGCGGCAACCCCACGGTGGAAGCGGAAGTGCTGTTGGAGAGTGGCGCGATGGGCCGGGCGGCGGTGCCGTCGGGGGCCTCCACCGGCGAGAAGGAAGCGATCGAGCTGCGGGATGGCGACAAGAAGCGCTGGATGGGCAAGGGGGTTTCCAAGGCGGTGGCCAACATCACGAAAGTGATCGCACCGGAGTTGCTTGGCTGCGAGGCGCTCGATCAGGCCAACATCGACCATGCCATGATTGCGCTGGACGGGACGAAGACCAAAGGCAAGCTGGGCGCGAACGCGATCCTCGGCGTCTCGCTGGCCGTGGCGAAGGCGGCGGCGAATGAAACAGGGCAGCCGCTCTACCGCTATCTCGGCGGCACGAATGCCCGGGTTCTGCCGGTGCCTCTGATGAATATCATCAACGGCGGCGCGCATGCCGACAACCGGCTGGACCTCCAGGAGTTTATGATCATGCCGGTGGGCGCCAAGACGTTTAGCGACGCGCTCCGCATGGCGACGGAAGTGTTCCACACGCTCAAAGCCCTGTTGAAGAAGAAAGGGCTGAATACGGCGGTCGGAGATGAAGGCGGGTTTGCGCCCGATCTGCAGTCGAACGAAGAGGCGCTCGGTCTCATCTCACAGGCGATAGAAGATGCCGGCTACAAGACCGGGCGGGATATCGCGTTGGCCTTGGATTGTGCCGCGAGCGAACTCTATCAAAAGGGGCGCTATGTTCTCGAAGCGGAAAAGAATCCCGAGCGGTCTTCGGAGGAAATGGTCAGCTATTACGGCAAGTTGCTGGATCGTTATCCGATCCTCTCCATCGAAGACGGGTTGAGCGAGTTGGATTGGAAGGGCTGGAAGAGGCTGACGGAGAAGCTGGGGAAGCGGGTGCAACTGGTCGGCGATGATATTTTCGTGACCAACGTGGAGATTTTTGCCAAAGGGATCAAGGAAGGCATCGGAAATTCGATCCTGATCAAGTTAAACCAGATCGGCACGTTGACGGAAACGCTGGATGCGATCGAGTTGGCCAAGCGGTCCGGCTATACGGCGATCATCTCGCACCGGTCCGGTGAAACTGAGGATACGACGATTGCGGATGTGGCGGTAGCGATGAATACGGGATTGATCAAGACCGGTTCGTTGTCCCGGACCGACCGGATTGCCAAATACAACCAGCTGTTGCGCATCGAGGAAGAGCTGGGAAGCGCGGCGGTGTATCTTGGCCGGGATGCAGTACCTGGCCGGGTGTAAGAAGTCGTTGGGATTGCATGATCATTAAGCAGAATCGCGGGCGAGTGTGGCTGGATTGGCAGCGCCGCATGGGCACAGTGGCCCAGGTGGCGGGTGTCGTGGCCTGCGTCTGGCTGCTGTTGGCCTTCTGCTTCGGTGAAATGGGGCTGCCGCGGTATCTGGCGATGCGTGAACAGGTGGCGCAATTGGACCGGGATTTACTTGCGTTGCGACGGGATAACGGCGGGTTGCGCGGAGAAATCGCCCGGCTGCAACATGATCCGGCCAAGATCGAACAATTAGCCCGCGAACGATTGGGGTATGTGCGCAAGGGGGAAACCGTGTATCAGTTGTCCCCTGACCCCGTGAGAGATCGATCGCTTCAGGAGACCCCATGAAATTCGGGACAGTGGCGATCATCGGACGTTCCAATGTGGGAAAGTCCACATTGTTGAACCGATTGCTCGGAGAAAAAGTCGCGATCGTATCGAGCAAGCCGCAGACGACCAGGACGCGCATTCTCGGGGTGGTCCATGCGCCCGGCGCGCAGGTTGCGTTTTTGGATACGCCGGGGCTGCATAAGCCGGATCACCTGCTGAACCGGCGGATGGTACGGACTACGGTGGAAGCGTTGGATGACGCCGATCTGCTCTATGTGCTGATGGAGTGTCTCCATATGCCGGGGCCCGGCGATCTGGCCGCAATCACTCATGTGAAAACAGCGATAGCGAAGCATCCCCGCCCTGTCATTCTGGTGGTGACGAAGGTGGACGCGATCAATAAGATCAAAATGCTGCCGGTGCTGGAGGCGTATGGGCGTCTGTTCCCCTGGACCGAGGTGGCGCCGGTCTCCGCGGAGACCGGGGATAACATCGATCGCCTGCTGGAGGTGACCGTCGCGCATTTGCCGGAAGGCGAAGGGGTGTATAACGAAGATATGCTCACGGATCAATCCATGCGCACGCTGGCGGCTGAATTGATCCGTGAAAAAATTCTCGCGGCGACGGAACAGGAAGTGCCGTATTCCGTCGCGGTCGAAATCGAAGAATTTGTTGAGGAGAGCAAGATCACGCGGATCCGGGCCACGATTCTGGTCGAGCGGGAAACGCAGAAGGGGATCGTGATCGGCAAGCACGGCGAACGATTGAAGCAGATCAGCACGCAGGCCCGGCAGGATATGGAACGTGTGTTCGATATGAAGGTGTTTTTGGAAGTGTGGGTGAAGGTGCGGGAAGACTGGCGCGAAGACGAGCGCACGCTGGTGGAACTCGGGTACTGAGGATCCGGTCATGCTGCCTACGGAACAACCAGTCGATCCGCAATCGCCGGACACCCGTCCGCGGGCATCCGAACGGGATGTCCTGCGCGATGCGCTCCGGGACCATTCGGAGCGGGGGCAAACGAAGTCGGACATCATTCTGCTCTCCGTGCAGCGGCTCTTGCGGCGCGGCGCCATCACGAATCTGTCGAAGATGCTCGGCCGCATGCATCCGGCCGACGCGGCCAGAGTCATCACGCATCTGAGTTCCCCCAAAGAAAAACGCGAAGTCTTTGAGCTGGTTCGCGGCGAAGCCAAGCGCGGACAGGTGCTGAGCGAGCTGGACGGAGACAGTATCCAGCAAGTGCTGGCCGACCTGCTGCATTCCGATATCGCCTGGCTGCTCAAAGATCTGGGGCCTGACGACGTCGCGTACATTCTCGGGTTCCTTCCGGAAGAGCGGGGCAAAGACATTCTGGCCCTGATGAAGACGGAGGACTCGACGGAAGTCGCCGATATTCTCAAGTATCCCAAGGATACGGCCGGCGGCATCATGACCACCGAGTTCTTTTCGCTGCCGGAGGATGCCACGGCGCAGGAGGCCATCCGGCGTCTGCAGCAGGCGACCGATGCCGAAATGGTGTTCTATATTTATGTGACGGACAAGGACGAGCATTTGGTCGGGGTGCTCTCGCTGCGACAGCTCCTGACGGTCCCGCCGGCTACACCGTTGAAGAACATCATGATGCGCGACGTGATTAGCGTCGCGGTCGATATGGACCAGGAAGAAGTGGCGCGGCAGGTTGCGAGTTATAACCTGCTGGCGATTCCTGTCGTCGAGAAAGATGGAAAGCTTGCAGGGATCATTACGGTCGATGACGTCGTGGACGTTATCCGGGAAGAAGCGACCGAAGACATGTTGAAGATGGCCGGTGCGATCGAGGAGGACTCGGTTTCGAAGTCGTCCAGTTTCGGCGCGGCAAAGTTGCGGCTGCCCTGGCTGTTTACCAATTTGGTCGGCAGTCTCATTTCCGGCGCGATCCTCTGGTATTTCCGGCTGACGCTGCAAGAAGTAGTGGCGATCGTCAGTTTTATTCCGGTCATTGCGGCTATGGGCGGCAATGTGGGTTTGCAGTCTTCGACCCTGATCATCCGGGGATTGGCAACGGGGGTCGTCGAATTATCGGATGTGCGCACGGTGTTTTTTCGTGAGGTCAAGGTCGGGTTATTGATGGGGGGAGCCTGCGGCGTCATCCTGACTCTGGTCGGCTGGGCGTGGCACCAGGCCTTTTTGGGCATGGTGGTTGGAACCTCGCTGGTGATCGCATTTCTGGTCTCGACCAGCATGGCGACGATCATGCCGGTCGTCCTGAAGCGAATGGGTGTCGATCCGGCTGTGGCCGCCGGTCCCTTCGTGACGACTGCCAACGATATTACGGGCATCACGATTTATCTCTCGCTTGCCACCTTGTTTCTGGATTATCTCCGGTGACGGTTGATTCCGCAGAGGCATCCCGGTTGTGGCCTGTGCGAAAGGGGCTTGGGCGATGCCTCTCGTAAAGACCGCAGCGATCATCCTCAAAAGCCGCAGGTGGGGAGAAGCCGACCGGATCGTCACCTTCTATTCAAAGAAGTTCGGGAAAATCCGTGGCGTGGCGCGCGGGGCCCGGCGGTTCAAAAGCCCGTTCGGCGCGACGCTCGAACCGTTTACTCGGTGCCATCTGGATTTGTTCGAGAAGCCGGGCGATTCCCTCTATCGGATTTCCCATGTCGATCTGATCGAATCGTTTCAGCCGCTTCGCGAGGAGCTGGTGTTGATGGCCTGCGCGGCGCGGATGGTGAACGTCGTCGGGGCGGTGACGCCGGACGGAGATCCTGATCCCCGCCTCTTTGAGACGTTGGAGCAGGGGCTGGGGTCGTTGAAACACAGTCGCGATCCGGTTTTGACGGCGTTGCTGTTTCAGATTCGTTTGCTGGGGTTGACGGGGTTTCGTCCGCAAACCGATCACTGTGCGACGTGCGGAAAGATCGGTGTGGCGGGGGACCCGCAGTTCTCGCCTTTGGCCGGCGGGTTTGTCTGTTTGGCTTGTGCGGCGCGCCAGATGGCCCGGTGTGTGGTGATGTCTCGCGGGAGTCTGTCGTTTCTGCAGCAGGCGATCCGGCTGAACCCCGAGGTCGTCACGAGGTTGACGGCGACCGGGCAGGTTCGGGCTGAAGTGGAGCGGGCGATCGAAGGCTATGTGACGGTGGTGGCCGGCAGGCGATTGCCTCCGGTAGATTTCTTGAGTTCGATGACGCCGGTCTGAATGAACGGGGCGGAAGGAATGCAGAGGGCGACAATGGCGACTGCGCTGGTTCCGATCGATATGCAATGGCTCGAGAAGGGTGTCCTGGGCATTGAGTGGAGCGACGGGCACAAGGGAGTCTATCCCGTTCGCGTACTCCGGCTGCATTGTCCCTGTGCGGCCTGCGTGGATGAATGGACGGGCGTGCGCCGGTTGAAGCCCGATGATGTGCCCATGTTTATTATGGCCCAGGATATTCAACCGGTCGGGCGGTATGCGCTACAGTTTACGTGGAGTGACGGGCACGACAGTGGTATCTACTCCTACGGTCTGCTACGGCAGCTTTGTCAGTGTGATGTATGTGTGCCGGTGAAACCGGCCGAGCAGAAAAGCCGGCGGCTCTTATGAAGGTGAAGAAGGGGGCTGGAGCAATGGAGCAGGATCGATCAGATCGGGTCCATGTGCGACGTGCGAGTGCTGTCCTGGCGGGGCTGTGCTGTGCGCTTGTGATGATCGGTTGTCAGAGTCTCCCTCCGCTTGGAGAGCAGGAGCGCCTGGTGCGGAACAAGCAGCTCACGGTCCATCAAATTTCCCCCAAAGCGTTTGTGAATGTCTGGGGCAAGCCGGTCTATCACCATAGTGCGTTCACTCAATTTTTTGTCATGCCGGATAAGTCGATGATTCCTCGTTCGCGGGTGCCGATCGGTGAAGCGCCAGAGGGATGGGAGGCGAGTTTCGAGGCCGGGGATGGGGTGTTTCTGGGCTATCCCGAGCAGGGCTGGGTGTTGGTATTTTTAGATGATCGGCTGGTCTATCGGGAAGAATTGAAGGCCGACAAAGTCCACGAGCTGGGGAAGACATGGCAGTTCGAAGACCGGTTTAAGACGAGCCTGGAAGGGGCCCCGCTCCGCTAGCACATTCTGACTCTTCACATCATGGCGAGATCTCACGACAGCGATTCACTGAATATCGTACTGGCCGCATCAGAGGCGGTTCCCTACGTGAAGACCGGCGGGCTGGCCGACGTTGTTGGCGCGCTTCCTGTGGAATTTGCCAAGCTGGGGCATGTGGTGACGTTGATCGTGCCACGCTATCGCGGTTTTCAGACGGGCGGGAGGTTATTGCGGAGTCTCGGGTCGGTACGCGTTCAGACGTCCGGAGGATATGTTGACGCCGGGCTCGAAGAAGATCTGATTTCTGTCGGGGGAAGCGGAAGACCGGTTCGGGTGGTGGCGGTTCGGTATGATCCCTACTTTGATCGGATTGGGCTCTACCAAGGGCCGGAGGGGGGTTTCAAAGACAATCTCAACCGCTTCGCATTTTTTAGTCGAGCGATTATCGAAGAGGTTGCGCTTTTGGGTAAGCGTGCTGGTGAGCCGGTCCCTGTCTTGCACTTACATGACTGGCAGACTGCGCTTGCTGCAGTTTATCTGAAGACCACGGATCGTGACCGAGCGATCTTACGCGACGTCAGGACTCTGTTGACGCTTCATAACGTCGGGTATCAAGGTATCTTTCCCGGGCATCAATTTTCTGCAACCGGTTTGCCGGCTGAGTTGTTTACGCCTGCCGGTCTGGAGTTTTACGGGTCGGTGAATCTGCTCAAAGGCGGGATGGTGTTTGCCGACGCAGTGTCGACCGTCAGTCCAACCTACGCGAAAGAGATCATGACTCCCGAGGGCGGGTTCGGGTTGGAGGGGGTGTTGGCTCACCGCCGTGATGGCGTTATCGGAATCACAAACGGTATTGATGTTGAATCCTGGAATCCCGAGACGGATCGCTATCTGGCGGCTAACTATTCACGAGCTGATCTGTCGGGAAAGCCAAGGTGTAAGACCGCCCTTCAGCGCGAGCTGGGGTTGCCGAATCGCGATGCGCCGCTCATCGGGGTGATCGGACGGTTGACCTCGCAGAAAGGCTTCGATCTTCTGGCGGAGATCGTTCCGGAGCTCATGGCCCTTGGTGTTCAAATGGCTATTCTCGGTACGGGTGATCGGAGTCTCGAAGCTCGGTTTCAATCGGTACAGGAGCAGTACCCCCAGCAAATTGGGTTGTCGTTGCAATTCGACGAGGGGCTGGCGCATCGAATTGAGGCTGGTGCGGATATGCTGGTGATGCCGTCCAGGTATGAGCCCTGCGGGCTCACGCAGCTGTACAGTCTGCGGTACGGAACCATACCGATTGTCCGTAAGACGGGTGGGCTTGCGGATACTGTTGTCCCGTATCGGCCGTCGACAACACTGGCTGGAAAAGCCACCGGTTTTCTTTTTTCTGATGTTTCGGAGGATTCTTTGTTGGCGGCATTATTGCTGGCCATCAAGGTCTATGCGGACCAGAACGTCTGGAAATCAATTCAGCAAACTGCGATGTCCGTCGATTGTTCCTGGGAGCGGTCAGCTCGGCAGTACGTAGAAGTGTTCAGGCAGGTGGGGGGAAGGGAGTAAATTAGGGTCTTTGAAGGGAGATTTGGACGCCCGCTTCGATCTCATTTAACAGTTTGTGGGCCTGGGCGAGATAGTAGTTCGGTTCGTTATTCTGCTTGTGAAGTGTGATTACGCCGGTCAGTGCCTCCCGGGCTAAGTCAACTCTCCCATGGCCGAACGCGACTTGCCCTGCGTGTAAAGAGCAGGAGGCCGCCATTGCCTGAACATCTACGGAAAGTCGATTTGCTGGAGTGGCAACGAGCCGTTCAAGCTGTTGTGGCATCGGCAGCACAAAGCCTTCATCGCCCTGACGGACCAGGGCGGCATTTGTGAGCTTCCCCATATCCAGCTGAGTTTCATCAAGGTCGGAGGTGGACTTGCAGTGAGTATAGGTGCCCCAAAGATTCATGAATCCTGGATTGTCTAAACCCGCAGTTTTAATGGAGGTGCCAGCTTGGCATCCTGAAATAAGAAGCATCAGGCTTACAAGGCCACCAATTGTCTGCGTGAAGGTAGGTTGTTTCAAGCCTAGACTCCTCAGGTATAGCGAAGCGCAAGTTTAATTACACGTGAGTCAATGCAATCGATAGACCTAGTTCAGTCTATCGTAAGTACCTATAAGTATTGATCTTATATGGGGTTGTTTGCTGCCGAAGTGTTGTGAAGATCGCTCAGTGTGGTGTCTTTGCAACAGAGGGGTAGTGCGATTAGGAGTTAAAGATCTGAACGAGGATACCGGTGCGGGTGGTTGCTGTCGTTTTTCGCATAATATGTTTGATGTGCTCTTTGACCGTTTGCTCGGTAATGAGGAGAGCGTTCGCGATTTCTTTATTTGTCCACCCTTTGGCCAAATGCTCTACCACGGCTTGCTCACGATTAGTGAGCTGGAATTTTTCCCGGGCATGGTCTGTATTGAGGTTCTGTCTCCTCCCCAGTTCCTCCATGGTGACGACCAGACGTGCATGTTCGACTCCTCCCCTATCGGGAAGGCCAAAGCCTCGAAGGAGAACAGGCTGGTTGGGATCTCCGCTTATTCGCTTGAGCTCAAATTGTTCCCAGTCTTTTGCTTCAGTCCGAACATGGAGCGCCTTGATGATTTCCCCGCAGAGCTCTGTGAGGGCCGTCGGAAGGACTCCATGCGCAGATCGCGCGGCATTTCCTGTCTGTTCCGCCGCATTGATTTTCTTCGCCAACTCCGTTGCCTGACGATTCATGTGGAGCAATTGCATTGCGGCCGTCAATACCACTATCCCAGAACCGGCTCGTTGGTCAGCGAGGCCATCAGATTGATCGGTATGTTGCATCGGGTCTGTCATGAAATAGATAGAGGGTTAAGAATAGTTGAGCGAAACGGTAATGCTAGACAATCAATTAAACTCTGATAGAGTGCATCCAAAGCCGCAGTACTAGAAAGAGTACCTAACCCTTTCGAGGGAGTCAACATATACGTTGGAGATAGCAGGCCTACGTAGTCGGTATTGTCCGCATGATTCGCGCTGCCTATAGTGATTGAAGAAGTGGAACAGTCGTTCAGGGTGAGTTCGGTCTGGATTTGTCCACTCGTGAACGAAGCAGTCGGGACTGCAGTCACTTCAAAAGTTATTCAGCAATAGGCGGGACTTACCAATGAGGAGGCGCGAGGTGGGACAGACACAATGGGAATGGCCGATGACGGACTGTCAGGAGAATCACAGCGAGCGAGCGGCTTTGTTGCGGCCGATACAGTATGAGATGACTATGCCGGTAGAAGGTTCAGCTGCGCCGAGCCAAAGCGGGAGAGCGCTCTCACTGAACATCAGCAGGGGAGGAATGTTGGTATTGATGGACAGGCCGCCGGCTATCGATCAGGTAATGAAGATCTATGTGCCGACGCCGATAACCGCCGCAGAGACCCCGACGTTGGCGGAAGTGCGGTGGACTCGCAAATTGCCCTTTAGCCAAAACAGTAGCACGGCGCCGTACTTTGTCGGTCTGAAGTTCATGTTCTGAATCTTGAGCGAGTGAGTTTTGTGGGACGGGCATTTCTCACCTGCGGGAAGGTTCGAGGGAGTCAGTTTTCCTTACGAGGATGAACAAAATGATTATGATGATGCGATTTATTTTGTTTGTTGGAGTTGTAATGAACGTGATTGCGTCTGTGGCATTGGCGGAATCAAAACCAGCTACAGTTAACTCACTCCATGAGTCGGCGGGTGAAAAGTCATCACTTATCGTGACGACAGACTATATTCTTGGCCCTGAAGACGTGTTGGAAATTACGGTATGGCGGAATATTGATCTTTCAAAAACAGTAACGGTTCGCCCCGACGGAAAGATCTCCCTTCCGCTCATTGGTGATGTGTCGGCTGTTGGGAAAACGACGGTACAATTAGCCGACGAGATTTCCGGAAAGCTGAAAGAATATAAGGAAAATCCGCAGGTAACCATTCTGGTGAAAGAGGTGAATAGTTACGCGATTTATGTGTTAGGTGAAGTCGCGCATCCGGGCAAGTTTCCTCTTAAAAGTAAGACCACGTTACTGCAGGCCGTAACAGTTGCAGGGGGGTTTACCGCAACAGCTGCCAGAAACAAGATCGTCGTATTCCGCTTTGCAAAGGATGGCACCAGCCAAATTAAGATCAAGGCAAGTTATGATGACATCGTTTTAAGGGAAGGTTCGAACCAAAATATTGAACTGAAGCCGGGCGACCAAATTGTCGTTCCTTCAGAAACGATGGTCTTAGTCCCATGAAGGGGCAGAGGAGAGTCGAAATGTCTTCTGGTGTGTATAGGGGGAGGGTCAATTCGTTAGTGGTAAGTTTGATGGTTGGTGTCGTGGTAGTGCTCCTGTCTGCGTGTGCAGAGATTCCTCGTGAGGCGTTGGAGGAAGTGAATCGGCCTCTTGCTAAGGAGTTTTTTCTTGGCCCTGAAGATGTTGTGGAAGTGACTGTGTGGAGAAATCAGGATTTATCCAGAACGGTGGTCGTCCGACCGGATGGCATGATTTCTTTGCCGCTGATTGGAGATGTGCAAGCCAGTGGCTTGACCGCAGCGCAGGTGAGTGAGCGGATCTCAAAGCGATTGTCTGAGTTTAAGGAAAATCCATCAGTCTCTGTAAGTGTCAAAGAGATCAATAGCTATTTTATATATGTTGTTGGAGAGGTTGTCCGTCCTGGAAAGTACCCTCTGAAGTCTTATGCCACCGTGCTTCAGGCAATATCGCTTGCGGGGGGGTTTACGCAGTACGCTTCGAAAAACAAGATGGCGGTTATTAGATCTGCTAAGAATAGCACAGGTGATGATCGTCAAGTGCGGATCCCTGTTCGCTATGATGATTTAGTGATGGGTAAGGGGGAGGTAGGGAACTTCCGGCTTTTGACGGGGGACACCATTGTTGTGCCGTAGCTCCTGTGCATGTGCAGTGCCCCAGGCGCATATGTTGTTGCTGCTCTTGGTCCTGGTTTTTAACCTGACGTGTCCGAATGGAACGATGGCACAAACTACAAACCAGACAAGTAATGGACCATCGGGACCAGCGCCGAGTGGAGCTGGCCAGACGGCAGGGCAGTCAGGTGATGGAGGGGTAGCACCGCCTCTACGGGGTTCTTCCGGCGGTTCTTTCACCAATATTGCACCCTACATGAGTGTGTCTGAACGGTATGACAGTAATATTCTCTTCACGCCGAATAAGATGTCGGACTATGTGACGAACATCCGTGCTGGCGCTCGAACGCAGTATCGCAACGATGTCGTTGATGGAACCTTAACGGGCGGTCTGATCGGGGAAGTATATGCACGTAATCCTGGTTTGAACTATGTAGGGACAGATGCAAACATCAATGCTAACTTGGATAATGCGGTGGGGTGGATGATCCGTGGTCTTGGGCTCACGGTGATGGATTCATTTATGTATACCCCTCAGCCTCCGGCTTTCATTACACCGGAGGTCCCGCCCAGCAGTTTTATTCGAGGGATTCAGATAGCTCGAAACAACACCCTCATGAATAATGCCAATGTCATGAGTACGTATGCGATGTCTCCTTTGGCGCAGTTTAACGTGTCCTATTCTCATCAGATGATGAAGTTTCTTGATCAAATTGAGCGGGCGGGTGCTCTGTTTGATACGACGGTTCAATCTCTTACCGCGGGTCCTGAGTATCATCTTGCCCCTACTCAGTCCATAGGGGCCTCCTATCAGTATCAATATATGTTATTCGAGCCGAGTGGTGGCGGAGGCGGGGGGGGATCAAGTGCGGTTATTCACGGTGCGGGGGTAATCTGGAAGGGGGCCTTCTCTCGCGAGTTGACGGCAGAGGTTTCTCCGGGCATCGCGGTTGTCACCAATAATCCGGGGGACCTCCAATGGACAGCACGTGCTCTTTTGCAATGGAGCGATGGACGAACAACGGCTGGGTTGTCATATACCAGAGGGCTGTTCCCTTCCTATTTTATAAATGCTTCAGCGTTGATTAGCGATAATGTATCTGTGTCTTTGTCGAAAAGACTCAATAGTCAGTGGAACATAAGCGCGCAGTTCGATTATGCGAATAACCGTTCGCTGCCTCCGGCTGACCTTCGTTTCGAGTCGTTCGGGCAAACGGTAGTGGTAAATTACGATTTGTTTCAGGGATTGGTTGTGAGCGCGAGTCTGAGCTACAACTATTTTGTTTACGGCACGGGAGGGGCAGAGGTCTCAGTCTCACGTGAAACAGCTATGCTGTCGTTAAGAAAGCAATGGAACTAAAAATGAATTCCTTGGAATTTAGATTTGAGGACTACATCAATATTGTCCAGCGGAGGAAATGGCTGATTCTTTCAGTCATTCTGGGGACGATGGTCATTGCCACTGTCTTGTGCTTTGTCCTTCCTGAAAGCTTCCGCTCGACCACGACGGTTCTGGTCGAGGGTCAGAAGATTCCTGAGAGTTATGTCAAGTCCGTTGTGGAGGGGACAATTGAGGGCCGACTAAGCTCAATTCAGCAAGTGGTGATGAGTCGATCGTTATTGAGCCAGATTGCTGAGGAGTTTAAGTTGTACCGTTCTGATATGTCTCCAGAGGACCGGGAAAGTGTACTAAGCAGCATGCGGAAGAGTATTAAAGTGACTACGGCCGAAACCGGGCACGCCAAGGGGAGAAACACGATCGAAGCCTTCTCTATTTCTTTTGCACATAAAGATCCAGCAATTGCTATGAGGATAACGGAAAGATTTGCCTCACAGTTCATTGAGCAAAATCTCAGAATCCGAGAACAAATAGTCGAGGGTGCTTCCGATTTTCTCGAGCAGGAATTGCGCATGGCAAAGGAAAGGCTCGAGGAGCAGGAACGATCGATCAGCAGCTTTAAAAGCCAGTATATGGGAGAATTGCCACAGCAGATGGAGGCTAATCTTCGAAGTTTAGACCGCCTCCAGATGGATCTGAATGCAACTCGTGAGAATATGCAAACGGCGACTAATCGAGTCGCTCTTCTCGAAAAAGAAGTCAATGAAGCCGCAAGTAGCACGACAACGCAAATGACAAACGGCTCCGCATCTGGCAATCAGAGTCGTGGTGGAGATCCGTTGATCACAAGGCTCGCGGATCTCGAGCGCACTTTGACTACGCTCTCGGCCGAGTATCGTGAGACCTATCCGGACATTGTTCAGACACGCCAGGAGATTGAGGCTGTTAAGAGCCAATTGGCCATTAAGTATGGTGTTACGAAAGATGATGTGACGCCGGGATCGTCCAAGCTGATTGATCCGATGCTACGGGATCTAATGCGGCAGCGGGATGAAGCGAAGAACGAAGTGGGCCTATTAAAGGAGCGTCTTCGTCGCTTGGGGGAACAGGTTAAGGCCTACGAAGGGAGGGTAGAGCGAACCCCCGCCCGAGAGCAGGATCTCATGATTCTCATTCGCGATTCGGACAATATGCAGAAGAACTATCAATCTCTCCTCGAGAAAAAATTGAATGCGCGCGTCGCGGAAAGCCTGGAAAAGAGGCAAAAAGGCGAACAGTTTCGTATTCTTGATCCCGCTAACCTTCCAGTTACACCAGAGTCACCCAATCGTCCACTTATTCTTGTAGGCGGGCTGGTTGTAGGCTGTGGCCTTGGATTCGGCTCGGCATTTGGGTTGGAAATGCTACGGCCTGCATTCCGCCGATCAGAGGACGCGGAAATCGTTCTGGGTTTGCCAGTGCTGGCATCAATCCCTGCTTTTTCTTCGGTGTTTAGCGGGAGCGAAAGCATGCGTCGAGCCGCATTTGGGAGTAGAGAGCAGAGAAAGTTGTTGCCTGGTTCGCAATCCGATTCCCTATCTGGTCAGCTCGTTGAGAGAGGGGCCGAATTCGAAAGTGCGTCATGGAATCTGGTTTCGAAGTGGTCTCCACGGTCGATGGTTGCTGAACAATTTAGAGTTGCCGCAACGCGCTTGAGCCTGATGACATCTGAACAAAGAAATACGGTAGTGCTGGTGACGAGTGCTCTTGTCGGCGAAGGGAAAACGTCAACGGCTGTCAATCTAAGCTATATTCTTGCTCAGGAGCTGGACAAAAAGACATTGTTAATCGACTGTGATCTCAAGCGTCCCATGGTTCATTCCTATACGAATATTCCTGCGACTCCTGGACTTGTAGACTATCTGGTGGGGGAGCAGCCGCTGGAGGCCTGCATCAAGAAGATGGAGGATGTTCCTCTATGGGTACTTCCGACAGGTACGTCAGGACGAGGAGTGTTGGAGTTGTCGAAAATCAGGCAGTTATCAAGAGTCATTCAAGACTTGCGCCCGCGGTTTGATTATATTCTGATCGATGCACCACCAATCCTCCCATTAGCGGATCTCAATGTCTTGTCGAGCATGGCCGACCTGATGATACTGGTCATACGAGCGGGCAGGACTGGGCGCGATGTTGTTGATAAGGCGTATAGATCACTAAGGTCTAGTTGTCCTGCAGGAATAGTGCTGACAGGAGTCGACTCGGTCAGTACGCCGTACTATATGTATCAATATGGCACTCAGGGGACTGGAACGAGCAGGCATGCCTAGTATGATGCAGCAGCAAACAGAATTGACCACGCTTTCGATATCTTCGGATAAGCCCGCATTTTTGAAGGGGTTGAAGAAGAGAGTCTTAATTGTGGGAATAGGTTTGCTTGCCATGGAATTAAGCAAAACGCTCGTCTCAAACAGAAGAACTGTCGAAGTGGTGGGGTTTCTTGACAGGGGATTGAATGGGAACCCAAGAGTGTTGGGTACCTATGATAATTTGCGGGAAATTGTCGAGCGATACCAGGTGGGTATGATCGCCGTCTGTGTCGAGGATAGACGGGAAGTGCTTCCGGTTCAGGCGCTACTTGACTGCAAGACTGTTGGCATAGAGGTGATCGATGGGCATCAGATGTATGAGGATGAACTCGGACGTTTGTCAATCGATCAACTCAGACCGAGTGCGCTGATCTTTTCAACCGGCTTCAAACGGCGTGCACTCACGACGGCTCTGAAACGAGGCATTGATATAGTGATTGCTCTGGTGGGAATGGTGATTCTTTTCCCGCTCTGCGCTCTGATCGCGCTCCTGATCAAAGTGGATTCACCTGGTGCGGTGTTCTACCGGCAGATGCGAGTCGGATTGCGCGGACAACCGTTCATGATCTGGAAATTCCGATCCATGTATCAGGATGCTGAGAAGAGCGGTCCCCGATGGGCTGAAAATCATGATCCCCGGGTGTCGCGTGTAGGTCGTGTGCTCAGAAAGTTGCGGCTGGATGAAGTGCCACAGCTCTATAACGTATTGAGGGGTGAGATGAGTCTTGTGGGGCCTCGTCCGGAAAGACCGGTCTTTGTAGAAGAGCTCAGGAAAACTATTCCATATTACGATATCCGGCATACTGTCCGGCCCGGGGTGACCGGTTGGGCCCAGACGAAATTCCGGTATGGCTCATCGGCTGAGGACTCCCACACTAAACTGCAATATGACTTGTACTATGTGAAGAACGTGACCTTCGGGTTAGATGTGCGGATCCTTATTGAGACTGCCAGAGTGGTTCTTCTAGGCGAGGGAGCCCGCTAGGGACGATGAATCCGCATCCAGCCAGAATTCATGCCTTGTCGTTTGACGTAGAAGAGCATTTTCAGGTGGCTGCTTTCTGGTCGGAGGACCGGCGACGGGGCTGGGATCAGTACGAGAGCCGGGTTGAGCGGAATGTCGACAAGATTCTCTCCCTTCTTTCACGTCAGGGGATTCATGCTACATTCTTCGTGTTAGGCTGGGTTGCGTTCAAGCATCCAAAGCTGGTGGAGGCTATTGCCGGAGCCGGTCATGAGATTGCATCTCACGGATTCGGTCATGAAATGATCACGTCCCAACAGCCGGGTCAGTTTCGTGAAGATGTTAGAAAAAGTAAACAGATTCTCGAGAGTATCATCGGGAAACCTATCCACGGATATCGCGCTCCGTCATTCACCATTACACCGCGAACTCAATGGGCTCTTCCAATCCTGGTCGAAGAAGGCTATCTCTACGATTCAAGTATTTTCCCTGTTCAGCACGATCGCTATGGTATGCCGGGAGCCAATCCTTGGTGTCATCAGATTGAGACCGCAAGTGGTCCTCTTTGGGAGGTACCGCCCTCTACGATACAGATGGGGCCTGTTCGGCTTCCAATTGCAGGGGGAGGGTATTTCCGATTGTATCCCTACCCGATATTGCGGGGACTGCTCAATCGCGCTGCGGCTCAGGGACATCCGCTTGTCATGTATTTGCATCCCTGGGAACTTGATCCTGATCAGCCACGGATGGAGGGGTCCCTGGTATCCCGTTTCCGCCATTATCTGAATCTGGGCAAAACGGAAGCTCGCTTACATCAACTGGTGAAGGATTTTAGGTTTGCTCCGCTTCGACAGGCGGTCGAGGCAGTTGGAAAAGCTTGCGCTTCGAAGGAAGCGCTGCAAGTTGATCTGTCCAGTGGAATGAGGCGCTGCCTTGTGTCGGAGAGTCGGAATGGCTGAACTGCCGGCAATGGAATGGTATGTGGTGCGGACGAAACCGCATCAAGAATACTCGGTTGAGTCAGGTCTTACTCGAGTTGGTATTGAGATCCTTTGCCCGAGAATTACAGAGCGGAGACTTATCAGAAGAAAAATGCAGCCGGTCATAAGTCCTCTTTTTCCGGGCTATGTATTTGCCAGATTCAGTTCCTCTCGTTCGCGAATGGTCATGTATGCGAATGGCGTTCGCAATCTGGTCTCTTCGGGTCTGCCCCTGCCGTAGTCAGTCCTGAAGTCATTGACGGAATCCGAGATCGACTTCAGAGGGGGGTGGTTACGCTGAATACACCTCATTTTTCACCCGGAGATGTGGTGTCAATCCAGGACGGCCCTCTTTGCGGCTTGGAAGCGGTATTTGAGCGGGAGATGATCGGACAGCAGCGGGCAATGCTGCTACTGAAAATGCTGGCCTGCCAGGTGCGAGTCGTTCTAGATTTGAAATCAATTGTCAATTCGTGATTTTCGGATAAGATCAACATCATAGGCGCAAGGGCGAGTTCCGTAGATAGTATATCTGCGGAATATGTGCATGAGATCCTGAGTCCTGTGTGGTGCAAATGGCTACTTCTCTTAGCGGGTTCTCTGGAGAAGTGCCATGCAGGCAGGATGGTGCGGCTAAATGAATGATCTGGTCCATGCACCGGGACGGCGGTAGCTTATCCGATTCCCTCCTTTCTGCTGTATTGCCGGTTTCCTGTTGAATATTCAGTGACCTTATAGACTTGTGTGTGTCGTCGTCCTGATAAACGCTGGTTAACAGTATGTGTGGTATTGCAGGAATCGTAAAGCAGAACAGTATGCGTGCCGAGAGGCCGCTGCTTGAACACATGATCGGTATGGTCAATCACCGGGGGCCTGATGCCGCAGGATTTCATCTATCAGGATCCGTCGGACTTGCTCATGCAAGGCTCAGCATCATTGACGTTGGCGGCGGTCATCAGCCGATGCATAACGAGGACAAGACGGTTTGGATCACATTCAACGGTGAGATATTTAATTATGTGGAGTTGCGGGAAGATCTCATCAGGAAAGGACATAGGTTTCAAACCCAATCGGATACGGAAGTCATCGTGCATCTCTATGAAGAGAAGGGTGAAGATTGCGTCCAGTATCTGAACGGGCAGTGGGCGTTTGCGATCTGGGACTCCAGGAGTGAACGGCTATTTCTCTCCCGCGATCGGGTAGGAGTCCGCCCTCTCTTTTACGCAAAGACCGCTGAAGGATTTGTGTTCGGGTCGGAAATTAAGTCATTGCTGGTTGTGCCTTCCGTGCATCGGGCGATCGATCTAGAGGCGCTCGACGAGTTGTTCACTTTCTGGGTGACGTTGCCGCCTCGAACAATTTTCTCTGATGTGTCAGAACTGCCTCCCGGTCACTCCTTAATTTTTCATCGTGGTGATGTGCAGATTCAGCCCTACTGGAGGTTGGATTACAACCCTTCATCCGGCCCTAAAACAGAAGAGGAAGCCCGGGAAGGCTTGCTCGAGTTGTTGTTGGACGCGACGCGTATCCGTCTGCGATCGGACGTCCCCGTCGGGGCGTATCTGAGCGGTGGACTGGACTCCACCGTCATAGCCGCCCTGGTGAAGAAACTCGGGACGACCCATCTGAGAACGTTTTCGGTAGCTTTTGAGGACAAGGAATTTGATGAGAGCAGTTTTCAGAACGAAGCCAGCTCGTTTTTGAAGACCGATCATCAAGGGGTTTTGTGTGCTTCGCAAGATATAGGGCGGGTGTTTCCAGACGTGATCTGGCATACGGAGAAGCCTGTTTTGCGAACTGCGCCTGCTCCGCTGTTTCTGCTGTCTAAATTAGTTCGCGATCAGGGATATAAGGTCGTCCTGACCGGGGAAGGGTCGGATGAGATGCTCGGGGGCTACGATATTTTCAAAGAGGCCAAGATCAGGCGGTTCTGGGCGGAATACCCGGAATCAAAAGTGCGCCCGATACTCCTGAGAAGATTGTACCCCTATATGAAGAATCTACAGTCCCAACCCGATGCCTACCTGCGTGCATTTTTCCACGTGAGAAAGGATGATCTCGAAAGCCCGTTTTTCTCCCATTTGCCGCGATGGGATATGACGTCCAGGCTCAAGGTGTTTTTTTCGAGAGAAACCAGGGAACGCGTAAAGAATTCCAACGCGATGGGTTCGATCGAAGGGCAGCTGCCCTCACGATATCGGCAGTGGGATAGCTTTTCTCAATCTCAGTACCTGGAAGCGGCGTATCTCTTGCCTGGTTATATTTTGTCTTCGCAAGGCGACCGGATGGCGATGGCTCATTCCGTTGAAGGCCGATATCCATTTCTCGATTACCGTGTGGTGGAGTTCGCCTCACGGCTTTCCCCGAAACTCAAGATGAAAGTCCTGAACGAAAAGTATCTGCTGAAAGCGGCCGTCGGGAACCTGATTCCTGCCGCAATTAGAAACCGGCACAAACAGCCGTATCGTGCCCCCGATAGTCAGAGTTTTTTTGTGGAAGGGAAGTCTGGCAAGTTGTTCGAGTATGTGGAGGAGTTGCTTGCACCCCGTGCGGTTTCGGGAGCGGGGGTGTTTGATTCAGGGACAGTTGAAAAGCTCCTGGCCAAAGCGAGGCAGGGACAGATCGTCGGGGTAAAGGACAACATGGCGTTCGTCGGCATCTTGTCGACGCAGTTGGTTGTAGATCAGTTTATCAAGAATTTTCCAAGGAGTGTGTGAGATGACATCAATTGAAACGGATGTGCGGCAGTATGTGTTGGATAAGTTGTTGTTTGGACGGACTGAGGTTGAGATAGCCGGCGACACCTCTTTTCTAGAGTCAGGGATCATTGATTCAACAGGTGTGCTTGAACTGGTAGCGTTTCTGGAGGAGAAATTCCAAGTCAAAGTTGAGGACGAAGACCTGATTCCAGCCAATTTGGATTCAGTCAATGCGGTCACACGGTTTGTAGAGCGAAAGAGCGCGATGTCGGGGAATAGCCGGAGATAATCCCTCATGCAAGTTGAGGAGTTCTTAGAGTGTAGCGCAGCTCGTTTCCCGGATAAGCTGGCGCTCATCGCGGGCAGTCGAAGGGTGACCTACAGGGACCTTGACTGCCAGGCGAATCGTCTTGCCTATTCGCTCGTTGAACTCGGTGTGCGTCGAGGCGATCGGGTGGCGATCTGGATGGACAACTCCGTGGAGGCGGTGGTCGCTCTCTTTGCGAGTTTGAAAGCAGGTGGAGTGTTTGTCCTCCTGAACCCAACCACTAAGACGGATAAACTGATCTATCTTCTCAATAACTGCCAAGCCTCAACGGTTGTGTGCTCGCATGTATCTTTATCCCAGTTAGAACTGCAGGCGCATCGGCTGCCGCATATTAAACAGGTTATTGTCACGGGGCAACTTCCGGAGCAATCCGCTCAGGACGTTTTGAAAGTGGTCGCATTTGAGCAGTGTGTGGCCGGATCAAGCGTCTCCAGTTGTCCGCCGCCTAACCAGAACATCGATTTGGATCTTGCGGCGCTCATCTATACGTCTGCCTCTACCGGAGACTCGAAGGGCGTCATGCTAAGCCATTTGAACATCGTGTCGGCGGCAACGTCCATTACGACGTATCTGGAAAACCGGATGGATGACGTCATTCTCAGCATGTTGCCGTTGTCGTTTGATTATGGTCTGTATCAGGTGTTGATGGGCTTTAAGGTCGGAGGCACGGTGGTGCTTGAGCGTTCCTTTTCCTACCCCCACGTGGTGCTGGAGAAAATTGCGCGGGAAAAGGTCACGGGGCTTCCCCTTGTTCCGACAACCATTGCCATGCTGCTCGAGATGGACCTCTCAAAATATGATTGTTCCTCGCTGAGATATCTGACGAGCACCGCGGCAGTCTTGCCCACGCAGTATATCAACAGGCTGCGGGCACTATTTCCGCAGGTCAAAATCTTTTCAATGTATGGGCTCACTGAGTGTAAGCGTGTCTCCTATTTGCCGCCCGACCAACTGGATAAACGGCCGGCCTCGGTTGGCAAGGGGATGCCGAACCAAGAAATGTATCTCGTTGATAATGAGGGAAAGAGGCTCGGCCCAGGCCTGGTCGGAGAACTGGTAGTAAGGGGTTCCCATGTCATGATGGGTTATTGGGGAATGCCTGACGCGACGGCGCAAGTGCTGAAGCCCGGTGTCTGGCCGCATGAACGGGTGCTCTATACAGGAGACTTCTTCTTTACCGATGAGGAAGGGTTTTACTATTTCGTCGGGCGTAGCGACGATCTGATTAAGATCAAAGGGCACAAAGTCAGCCCGCGTGAGGTCGAAAACGTTTTGCATGGGGTGAAAGGGATTGCAGAGGCGGCGGTGGTTGGCTTGCCGGACCCTATTCTTGGTCAATCCTTGAAAGCGGTTATTCGTCTTCAGGAAGGTGTGGTGATACAGGCGCAAGATGTTCTTCGTCACTGCGCCATGCACTTAGAAGATTATATGGTTCCCAAATATGTCGAGATCGTCAAAGAGTTTCCCAAAACCGATACCGGAAAAATAAATAAAAGACGGCTTAGATTGGGGACGGTATCTTCCCCAACGATGGAGCGTACGGATAAGAGGTTGGCGACTGGCCGCGTTGAGTCAGCACAAGTATTGGCCGGGGAATGTGAAGGGCTTCGGCTTGAGCAGATTATCGGTCATACGATGGATATCTGTGCTCAGAAGATCGCTGTGGTGTATAGGGGGCGAGAGTGGACCTATGCGGAGTTAAAGAGTCTAGTCGCCGAGCTGAAGGGCAGGCTCAGCCAGGCTGGTTTATCAGCAGGAGATCGGGCCATAGTCTGGATGGAAAATTCGCCAGAGTATATTGCGGCATATCTGGCAGTGCTCGAAGTCGGTGGTGTTGTGGTGGCCATTCATTCACAAGTTCCGGCTCAAGAAGTGCGGCGTGTTCTTTCGCATGTTGGGGCAGCTGGGCTGGTCGTTTCGCCGGCTATTAAGCAATGGACTCCTGCTGATTTTGAGTCAACTGGCCTGCGGTTCATCCTGAATGCAGATGAAGTCATAGCCTGTCATCAAGGCAAGCCGGCGTTAAAGGCTCCTACCGGCCTGGCTCAGATCATTTATACGTCGGGGTCGACTGGACAGCCCAAAGGCGTCATGCTGTCCCATAAGAATCTAATTGCCAATACGAAGTCGATTCTCGAGTATTTGCATCTTACTGCCGCCGATTCGGTGATGGCCGTTCTTCCCTTCGTCTATGCCTACGGGAATTCCGTTATGCTGACACATCTGTTTGTTGGTGCAACGCTCGTGATTGAGAACAGCATGGTCTACCCTCATGTTGTGCTGGAAAGCATGATGCAGAACGGTGTCACGGGTTTATCCGGCGTGTCTACAACCTATGCGATCATGTTGAATCAATCGAATCTCAAGTCATATGCATTTCCCGCCTTGCGCTATCTAACGCATGCGGGCGGTCCCATGCCGTCCGAATTATTGAGCCGCCTTCGGTCGGTATTCCAGGGGAAAATGGTTTTTCTCATGTACGGCCAGACTGAAGCTTCCGCCAGGCTTACCTATCTCCCACCGGACTTGTTGGATGTGAAGAAGGGTACTGTTGGACGAGCTGTTTCCGGCGTGACTTTGAAGGTTGTGAAAGAGGACGGCGAACCGGCAGCTCCCGGTGAAGTCGGTGAAGTGTGTGCATCGGGTGACAATATCATGCAGGGATATTGGCAAGATCCGCAGACCACGGCGAAGGTGCTTCAAGGGGGATGGTTGCACACCGGAGATCGAGGCCAATTAGACGGCGATAATTATTTGACGATCGAGGGGCGCAATAATGAAATGATTAAGTCTGGCGCCTATCGAATCAGCCCTACTGAGATTGAAGAGGTGTTGTTGCAGCATCATCAAGTGCAAGAGGCCGGGGTGGTCGGTGTCGACGACCCTATTTTGGGGCAGAAGATTTGTGCAGTGGTTGCGCTCAAAGAGCAGGGCGGAGCGACCGCTCAAGACTTGTTGGCACATTGTGCCCAGCGGTTAGTTCAGTATAAACGGCCCAAGGCCATTGTTATCGTTGCGGCATTGCCCAAGTCTCCCTCCGGAAAAGTTTTGCGGCCGGGTCTTCGTAATATCTGTCTGGGGGTTACCCCGTCAGCGGTGTAGGGCACGCCTGAATCTGTGCCGGGTTCGCTCTCCTCAATATTGGCTCAATAGATGAACTGATGTGATGGAGATGTAATGAAATGGTTCAAATCGTCTGGGGATGGAAAGAGACGCGAATTTCGATTTTGGATTGCCACGTGAATTTTCGAGGAGGGTCATGATGAAGAATGAGCAGAGTGAATTTTCGGCCAATCAACTGAAGATTGATCTCGCGAAGGAAGCTGAACGAATTGGGGGCTTCCTCCGTGAGGGGGTGTTCAAGCAACTCAGACGCAAAGGGATTGTCGTCGGGTTGTCGGGGGGTATCGACAGCAGTTGCGTGGCAGCACTGGCCGTGCATGCCTTAGGTCCGGAACGTGTCATAGGCATATTCATGCCGGAGTCCGACTCTTCTGACGATAGTCTTCGTCTGGGGCAACTGCTCGCGAAGAAGCTCGGGATTAGAACATTCAAAGAGGATATTTCAGGCATTCTCAAGGGTGCCGACTGTTACCGGCGGCGTGATGAGGCGATCAAGGCCGTTGTGCCGGAGTATCACGCCGGTTACAAGTCGAAGCTCGGGCTGTCGTCGCTTGATAGCAGCGAATTCAGGATTTCGTATGTCGTCGTTGAGGATCCCGCAGGGAAGCAGGCGAAGGTACGTTTGACGGCCGACGCATTTTTGGCCTTGGTAGCAGCCACGAACTTCAAGCAGCGCACGAGAAAAATGATGGAGTATTACTATGCCGATCGCTTTTTGTACGCGGTGGCCGGAACGCCCAATCGGCTTGAGTACGATCAGGGATTTTTTGTGAAGAACGGCGATGGTTCTGCTGATATCAAGCCCATCGCGCATTTGTACAAGTCTCAGGTATATGCAATGGCTGGGTTTCTCGGGGTCCCCGACGAAATTCTGAAGCGCCCTCCAACGACAGATACCTATTCCCTGGCACAGTCTCAGGAGGAATTCTATTTCTCCTTGCCCTACGACAAGATGGATCTCTGCCTCTATGGCAAAGATCACCAACTCCCAGCCGCGACCGTGGCCGTGGCTATGGGGCTAACCGAGGCCCAGGTTGAGAGGGTGTATCGCGACATCGATGCCAAGCGCGCAGTCGCCCGGTATCTGCACATGGAGCCATTGCTGGTAGAGGCGATCGGCGAAGGTCGCCCACGTTCGTAGGACTTCCAAGCTTGGAATGAAGCCCATAACGATGTCTCTGGCTGATCGGACACCTGGGGAGCAATCTGCTCCAGACTATCGGGTTTGGGGCATGGGCGCCTGCTTGGTTACGGCACTGCTCTTCGTCTATGCCCCGGTGCTCCACGCCATGGTCCTTCAGTGGTGGAACATCTCCTTTTACTCCTATGCTTTCCTGATCCCTGTCGTCAGCGCCTATCTTGTCTGGATTAGACGAGACCGGGTATTGGCGATTGTGCCGCAACCGCATTATGGGAGTGGATCTGTACTCCTGACCTTAGGCCTTTTGGTTCTCGTGATTGGTCAGACAGGCGGGATCAATGCACTTCAACAGATCTCACTCTTGATCACCCTTCCGGGAATGATTCTGTTTCTGTTCGGTAAGTCAGTGCTCAAAGCATTGTTGTTGCCCATAACGTTTTTGTTATTCATGATTCCGATTTGGGAAGTCGTGACTGATCCCCTCCATGTGCCTTTCCAAGCATTCTCCGCAAACCTGGGAGTGGTGCTTTTGCGTGTCGTCGGTATACCGGTTTTTCAGGACGGAGTCTTCATACATCTTCCCAACATTACTCTTGAAGTTGCCCGGGCCTGCAGCGGCGTCAATTATTTGATTGCCGTTCTGGCGACCTCGATCCCTCTGGCCACGATCGTGTTGACCGATGTGCGGAAACGGATCCTGCTCGTCATGCTGGCGATGATTATTTCGGTATTCGCCAACAGTTTGCGCGTGGCTCTCATCGGTGTGCTTGCCTACTACGACTTGAGTGGCGATCTTCATGGCCCCTACCATGTCTTACACGGAGTGTTTGTCTCGTTGATCGGCTATATCGCAATCTTTGGTGGATTGTGGGCGCTTTCAAGAGGTCAGCAGGTCAGCCACATAAACCCCTCCACCCTCGGTCATCCTGAGAGATGGAATATAGAGTGGAAGCAAGTCAGGACATCCTGGATGATCCTTGCCGTGGTTCTTGTACTGGCTGGATTGTTTCGACACGTCGATCGATCGTACCCCGTAGTGTTAAGGCAGAATCTGAGCGAGTTATCTTTGGATAGCACCGGCTGGACCGGGAACGAGGTCTCATTTATCGAGAAGGTCGAGGGAGCAGACAAGAGTCTATCTCGGGTCTATCGATCTACTTCGGGAGGAGAAGTCCGTCTGGCTGTTTGGTATTTTGAGGCGCAAACGCAGGGGAAGGAGTTGGTCAGTGCAGGCACAGCCAAACTCCACTCGAATGCCATCAGGAGCAAGGTTCGTCTTGGGACGCAGGGTGAAGCTGAAGTCAACCGAGTGCTCAGGCGCGAGGGAGACAAAACGCATATGATTTTCTTCTGGTATGACATCAATGGACACATTATCGCAGGGAAGCATGAGGCGAAGATTCGTACGGTTTTTGATGCCATGATCCACGGCCGAACCAACGGCGCACTGGTATGGGTGGCGGCCGTGCTTCCTTCCGAAGACCAAGCAGGGAAAGATCAGACATTGACGACGCTTACGGATTTTCTTGAGGATTTCTATCCCGTACTCCGGCAAAGCCTTCCGAATCCGGCTGATTGAACTGCGTAATCGCTTCAGGAGTGAAGTTGGGATGAGAGTTGCACTATCTCTTTGAAGTATGGTCATGCCCTGGGAGCAACTTGTTCAGAAAAGAATATGTTTTGGCCATCAGTCGGTCGGGGCTAACCTGATGAACGCACTCTCGATACTGAGCGGGCGGCGTCTCAACATAGTCGAGAGTAGCGATCCTGAGGTTTTCCGGCGTCCTGTGTTTTCCCATTTTAGAATCGGACAGAACCGCGACCCTTTCTCAAAGTGCGAAGCCTTTGCTCGGTTAATTAGCGCTGAGATTGGAGACCAGGTTGATATTGCCTTCTTTAAGCTTTGTTATGTTGATATCACGACGCACACCGACATCGATGGTCTATTCAAAGTTTATCAAAGAATTATGGCGTTGTTGAGCAAACAGTATCCTCAGGTGGCCTTTCTCCACGTGACTGTACCGCTCACTCGAGTACGCAGAGGAGTGTTGGGGTGGCTGTGTGAAAAAACAGGACATGTTGACCGTGAATGTGAGGATCAAGTCAGCCGTCATGCGTATAACCAAATGCTGCGGGGAGCATATGGAAGATGCGGACGATTATTTGATCTCGCCGACGTGGAATCGACGTACCCTGATGGAAAGGCGGCGTGCTTTTATTACCACGGCGGGACATATCCCAATCTCGTGTCCGAGTATACCGATGATGGGGGCCATCTGAACACATATGCTGCCGAATGTGCTGCCAGGCGATTGTTGTCATGCCTGAGCACCGTTAACTTGGATTACAGCTCTTCTTAGTCTGGGATGCAATAGGGAAGGACCGTGACGATGCAAATTATTCAGTGTGATAACAGCCATGCGAAGACGTGGGACGACTATGTGTCTCGCCAGGAGCAGGCGTCTTTCTATCACTTATTTGGCTGGAAGGCGGTGAATGAAGCGTCGTTCGGGCACCGGACATTTTATTTAGCTGCAGTTGATCAGGGGGCTATTCGGGGCGTGTTTCCGCTTGTGTGTCTTCAAAGCAGGATATTTGGGAAAGTGATGTGCTCTCTCCCGTTTGTGAATTATGGCGGGCCTTGTGCCGATGAGCCGGGGATCGAGCAGTTGCTTCTCGATGAAGCCAGAAGAATTGTTGATCGAGATCAGGTCGACTACCTTGAGATCCGAAGCCAGCGGAAGCTGGGAGGTGATCTCCCAACCTCTGAGCACAAGGTCAGTATCACCCTCACACTCGATAAAAATCCCGATACGCTCTGGAATGCGTTCAAGACCGGCCATCGTAATAATGTTCGACGGGCATACAAGCGGGGGCTCAGTGTCCGAAGCGGGGGGATCGAACTCCTTGATACGTTCTATGGCATCCTGAGTGAGAGCTGGCGCAACCTGGGGACGCCCTTGTATCAGAAGGGGTATTTTGAGCACCTGATGAAGACTTTTCCCCAAGAAACAAAGATCTTCGTCCTTGATCATGAAGGTGTTCCTGTCTCTTCGGCTTTGAATGGACATTTCCGCGGTGTCGTAGAGGGAATGTGGCTCGGCGCTTTACCAAAAGCTCGGGAAGTGGAGGCGAGTTACGTACTCTATTGGGAGATGATGAAGGACGCCTGCGAGCGAGGCTATCAATTGTATCATCTCGGACGTTCCACTGTGGATTCAGGGGGCGAAGCGTTTAAGAAAAAGTGGAACACGTATCCGACGCAACTCTATTGGCAATACATTATGCGGGAGGGGCGTCCTATGCCTCAGTTGAATGTCAGTAACCCAAAGCTTCAGTTGGCCATTAGTGTGTGGCAGCGTCTTCCGTTACCGGTTACCCGCATATTGGGACCGCTGGTAGCGAAGGGAATTCCATGAGCCGGACATGCAGTGCTCATGGCCGGTGGTTGAGTATCCGTTCGGAGGAGCCCGTCGTATGATGGACGCATTCCGATTCGTTCCGCCGGCGGGTACGCCAATAAGCGTTGCCGATCTGCTAGGCAGCATAGGGGCTGCACTGATCAGTGCCGACACGCTGATGCAGTTCAAAGAAGCTGTCCGTGTGCGCGTCGGAGTGAGGTATTGCGACTTCGTTTCGACAGGCCGTGCAGGATTGACGCTGGCTCTGCTTGCACTGAAGGCTCTTGATGGGGGAAAGCGCGATGAGGTCGTTATTCCTGCCTACACGTGTTTTTCCGTGCCCTCGTCGGTCATTAAAGCCGGATTGAAGGTTCGTCTCGCTGATGTCAACCCTACCACGCTCGACTTCGTACCTTCGGCGCTGGAAAAGCTTGATGGGTCGCGCGTGCTGGCGGTTGTGGCGACCAATCTCTACGGCTTACCAAGTGATCTCCCCTCGATTACCAGGCTGGCACATGACCGGGGTATTTATGTGGTGGATGATGCTGCCCAGTGTTTAGGCGGACAGGTCGGGGGCCGACCGTCAGGCACTTGGGGCGACGTCGGAATTTATAGCTTCGATAAAGGGAAAAACGTGACCTCGATCGATGGCGGCGTGCTCCTGACGAATTCCGATCAGGTCGCGGAAGCCATTGCCCGACAGGTTCAGGTGCTGCCGAAATGCAGAATGAGCGAGTCTGCAAGTCATCTGGCCAAACTTCTCGTCTATGCTGCGATGCTGCACCCGCGGGCGTATTGGTTGCCCAATTCTCTTCCCTTTCTCGGTCTTGGGACCACTGCGTATCGGACGGATTACCCGCTGGCTCAGTACGACTCTTGGATGGCGCCGGTTGGCCATCGCCTCTTCGCACGCCTCGATGCCATCACGGCCCAGCGCCGTGCGAACGCCGATCGGCTGAAGCAGCTATTGCCATGGGGCCCTTTGCTCGATCCGGTGTTGCCAGGCCTGGATGCGGTACCGGCGTATCTTCGGTACCCGGTGCTGATTGACCCCGATTATCGGGATGCGGTCGTCGCAGCGCTGAAAGCGCACGGCATAGGCGCATCAGCCTCGTATCCGACGGCCATCATTGATGTGCCGGAATTGAGCGAGCAACTCCGATGCGAAGAGGGAGGGACCAGAGGTGGGCAGGCGGTCGCCCGTCGCATCGTTACTCTGCCAACACATGGATATGTGACCGCGCGCGATCAGGAGCGGATGGCGGCAGTGGTTTCGGCCGTGCTTGTCGGTGAAAGGCGCAAGTGATGTCTACGCTGACGGAGACAAGACTCCTGAAATCTATCGGGGCTTTGGGGCTTACGGAAGAGGCTTGGAATGCCTTGGCGTCTGAAAGTGAGACCAATTCAATATTTCAGACATATCAGTGGATGTCGAGTTGGGAAAAAGTGTTCGGGGGACAATGCGAGCCATGGTATTTCTCCGTAGCAGACCCATCCGGGATTGTCGGTGTCGCGCCGCTGATGGTGAAGCCTGGGCTTATGGGTGATCGGATCGTTCGTTTCCTAGGGGATGGAAAGGCAGATTATTGCGACTTTCTGATCAAAGGAGAGAAACAGCAAGTGCTTGAGGCGATCTGTCAGGCTCTCTTTGCTGCCCGTGAACAGTGGGATGTTATTGAGCTGAACAATATTCCCGGCGAATCGTCAACAGCAGCAACAGTGCAGAGTATTTGTCAGTGTGCAGGATTTCGTGTGCTGCAGCGGGACCTCTATCCAAGTCCTGCGTTGCTGATCAAGGGACATGAGGAAGAGGCTCAGACCATCTTCAATAAAGCCGGGTTGCGTCGCAGGCAGAATTACTTTCAGCGCATTGGGCGGCTGACGGTTAAGCATCTGACTGGGACCGCGGTTCTGCCTTGCCTTGAGGGGTTTTTCGATCAGCACATTGCCCGATGGGCTGACAGTGCAAGCCCCAGCCTTTTCCTGAACGAGCGCAATCGGGCTTTTTATCAGGAGCTGGCTCTCGCTCTGGCAGACAAGAAGTGGCTTCTGCTGTCAGTCGTGGAGTTGGATGACCGCCCACTCACTATGCATTATGGATTTGATTTTAACGAGCGGCTCTTATGGTACAAGCCTTCATTTGACCGAGTTCATTCTAAGCATTCGCCAGGCCTCGTCTTGCTCCGCCATTTGATTGGGTATGCCCTTGATCGCAAACGCGTGGAATTTGACTTCACAATCGGGGACGAACCATTTAAGAGCCGCTTCTCTAATTGTACGCGAAAGACTGTCAGTATTCAGATTTACCAAGATCCTGTCCGTTATTACCTGGCTTTGTCGAAGCAGAAGTTGAGTGCGGCAAAGAGGAGTCTCGTATGAGTATGCATTCGAATGTGAGCCAGCGGAGTCCTGTGGATGTCAGCGTAGTAATTCCGACATACAATCGCGCTCGTTTGGTAGTTGAGTCGATCGAAAGTGCGCTTCGCCAGACGACTCCTCCGCGGGAAATCATCGTCGTCGATGACGGTTCGACTGACGACACGTCCCGTGTGTTAGCGTCGTTTGGAGATAGGATTATCTGCGTTCGTCAAGAGAACCAGGGGGTGGGGAGCGCCAGGAATCGTGGAATGGCTTTGGCTCGAGGCCGATACATCGCTTTTTTAGATTCGGACGACATCTGGCCGGAGTTCAAGCTTGAGCTGCAAGTTGCCGTGATGGAGGGAAATCCCGATCTTGGGTTGCTGTTTTCTGATTTTCTGATCATGCGAGAGACCGGGGAGTTGGTGCCTCACGGACTTCATACCTGGTACCACCATTCCAAGCCGTGGGAGGAGATTTTTGATCGAGTTGCCGTGTCAACCGTAAGCATTCCCTCAATCGTATCCCCTGTTCGCCTCTATTGTGGCTGGCTCTATCGAGCCTTGCTGGACGAGTTTTATGTACTAACCAGCTGCGCCATTGTCCGAGCGGACCGGTTGACTCCGGATGCGCGTTTTACCGAGGGAGTAAAGATCTATGAAGACTGGGAGTTCTTTGCGAGGATCTCAAGAACTTCTGTGACTGGATATTTGGAGCTGGATACGACCATTAACCGAGGAGGGAATGACCGGCCAAGGGTCACAGATGCCAGCATTGCCAGTAAGGCGGAGAGTCGGCTGCGGATGATCGATGCGGTATGGAAGAGCGATCGGGAATTTTTGCTTGCCCATCAGGTTGACGTCAGAAAGGTTGAGTCAGATCAGTGTCTTGTTCTGGCCAAGGCGAGCCTATTTGATTCGGATTCAGACGCTGCACGCGCTGCGCTCCGGCGATATTTTCAGTTAGGCGATCGAGCCCGGTGGAGGATGGCGATTCTCCTGCTGGTATGTACGATGATTCCCTGCTCTGGGGCTATCCTACGCGGAGTTAGGAGTCATCTCTCAAGAATCCCGTCTGAGAAGCCGGTTTTAAGCGATTCGAAGCGGGCAGAGACGAGCGCAAGTGAATAGTTATGACGATGGAAGAGCTCCTGCTGTAGTCAAGTTGATGTTGAGATGTCTTTTGCCACAGTTAGAAGTCTGAGATGGATAGACAAGGCTATGAAGCAGATGTTCTGACGAGGATCGCCGATATACGAGCAGCGGCATCCGACTGGGATGTGCTGGCAGCGCGAGCAGGGGGGCCGTTGCTTGGTGCGGACTGGTTTTTGGCCTGTGCGGAGACGCTCTGTGCCGAGTCCGATCTTCGTATCGTAGTCGTTCGATCGGAAAGAGCGTTGTGTGCTGTGGCGCCGCTCGTCCTGGTAAGGCGAGAAGGGCTGGAGTGGTTAGAGGTGCTTGGTGTATCGGCTCTCTATGAACCGACCGGATTTCTATTTGACAGCGCTGAGTCTCTCCAGTGTTTAGTTAGCAAGGTTATCAGTTTTAGGGTGCCGATAGTCCTCGCTAGAGTTCCTGCAGGTCCACCGCTAGAAACCACGTTTAGAATGCTGGCTCGGCATAATGGAATAGTGCTAAGTAGAAAGTCAGCAAGTGCAGCCTACGTAGAAGCAAGGGGAGCGTGGGAAGAGTATTTTCGTTCCATATCCGGGCAGCGACGGTATGATTATCAACGCAAGCGTAAGCGGACAGAGCAGCTAGGACAGGTGGCTGTTCGGATCGAACGTCCCGATTCACGGGTCGATCTTCTGCATTTGCTTGAGGAGGTTTTTCGGGTCGAGGGAGCTGGTTGGAAGAGTCGGTCTGGATCTGCACTGCTTTCCAACGAACGTATCCGAAAGTTTATTGTTCGGTACAGTGAAATCGCCCGTGAGCGGGGAGTTCTCCGCGTATGTTTTTTAGAAGTGAACGGAAGTTCGATCGCAACGATTCTCGGAGTCGAGGCAGGCCAACGGTTTTGGGTACTCAAGATTGGATATGACGAGCGATGGGCTCGGTGTTCTCCTGGAATTCAACTCACGATGGAGACAATCCGGTATGCTTTCGAGCATGAACTTGAGGCGTATGAGTTTCTTGGTTCCGAGGAGCCGTGGCAGGCGATGTGGCCTAGATCCAGACATGATCTCATTACGCTAGCGCTGTATCCGATCTCCTGTAGCGGCTTTCGAGCCTTGAGTGGAGAGCTGTATCGATTTGTGATGAAGAGAGTCTCTCGGGTTCTTGATAATGGGAGATGTTTCAAGGGGACACATGTTTCAAATTGACAGGCTATGGGCGCGGCGGCAGCCTAGTCTTGTGATTCAAAACGGGTGGCTTTGCCCGCGGATAGAGGCGTTCGCCGATCGCCTGCTGAGGGGAATCCCTTGGTGGGTGGGGCTCCTGATGTTGGTTCTGTTGCTGGTATTGCCGAACGTCATGGCGTCAAAACTTGCGAAGATCTGGTTACAGTTTCCAGGAGTTGATAAGCCTGCACATTTCGTTACGTTTATAGCGGTGTTCCTGATCGCGTACGGGATTTTGCGTGGTCGTATATGGCCAGAGAGCGAGGGAGGCAAGCTGAGTCTTGGGGTGGTGACCTCGCTAGGGATTTCACTTGCTGACGAGGTGCAGCAGGCGGTGCTGGGGTTGGGGCGCACGGCTGAATACGGTGATCTTGTGGCGGATGCAGCCGGGGTTTTTGTCGGGGTGACCGGGGTTATGGCAAGACAGCTTGGCGTGTCGCGCACACTTGTCTTCATTGCGCTCCTTCTCCTGCCGGTCGCTGCAGTAACTGCCAAGACCTATCAGGACCTCAAGCATTACAATCTTGGCATGATGTATGAGCGGGCACATGATTATCAACGGGCTAGGGCCGAATATCAGTTGGCCGTGGACAGCGGTTTCCAGTCAGCAGAGGTGTACAACGCGATCGCATGGCTGGACATCGAGTTTTTGAATGCCGATCCGGGAAAGGCAGAAGCTTACGCGGCGCGAGCATTCGCAATGGATCCGGAGAATCCTGATATTCTGGACACATATGGATGGGTGTTGGTCCAGGCTGGACGGATTCGTGAGGGGCTTGCACATCTTGAGCAGGCCAACTTGAAGAAGCCGAGCATGTACTGCATCAATGTCCACCTTGGTGTGGCGTACATGAAGGCTGGGGATCAGACTCGTGCGGTCGAGCATCTGAAGCGTCAAATTGAAAAAAGCTCGGTCGATCGCTGGGGGCTTTCCGCAAAATTGACATTAAGTCAACTTGAAGGGAATGCTCGATGACGATGAGGGAATGGCTCAAATTCACGCTGAAACTTGTCGTGGCGCACGCATTGTATGCCGTTGGCGTGCTGCATCTCTGGCAATTCATTGTTTTACGGAAAAAAGCAGTCGTTCTCATGTATCACCGGGTGCTGACCAGTGAGGAACGAAGCAGGACTGGATCCCATCCTGGAATAGTGGTTGACAGCAAGGCATTTGCGAAGCAGATGACAATGTTGAGGAGGCGCTTCAAGGTTCTTTCGGCCGATGAATTTGTGGAGCGGATGGAGCGAAAAGTTCCGTTTGACGATGCCTCCTGCCTGATTACCTTCGATGATGGATGGAGAGATAATTTTACTCACGCGCTGCCTGTGCTTGAACAGAATGGGCTGCCCGCGCTGGTGTTTCTTCCCGTTAATTTCATTGGGACACGAAGACTCTTCTGGCAAGAATCCCTTACCCGTCTCACCCTGCAGGCTGTTCTCCAGGGAAGGAGCCAGTCCGGTCGGCGCGGACGGTTTCGCCAGGTGCTCAGTCCGGTGTGTCTTGATTCAATGGTCGACCTTCCGGATCATGACCCCCGACCTGCAATTATGGAAGCTGTAAGACGACAAAAGAGTTTGGATAGATCTGTGATCGACGCGACACTGGCGAGCTTAGCTGACGAACTGGGGAGCCGGGAAGATGGTCATGAATGCCTGGATGGGTTCTTAGACTGGGAACAGGTAAATAATATGGCTGGGCGTGGGGTTAGTTTTGGAGGGCACGGAGCAGAGCATCGGATTCTGACGTTTGTGTCCGCGACCGAGGCACGGGATGAGATTTGTACTGCAAAGAGCGTTATTGAAGGACATCTGAAGAAAGCAGTGCCGACATTCAGTTATCCGAACGGAAACTGGTCTTCGGATGTGGCGATGCTCGTCAAAGAATCCGGATATCGCCTGGCCTTCACGACCGAGCCGGGCTTTGTGCGTAGTGATGATGATCCGTTCACGGTCCGACGAGTCAATATTCATGAAGGGCTGATGAACAGCACGCCGCTGTTTCTTGCGAGAATTGTGGGATTGTTTTGAAAAGGTATCCATTAACGATTCTGGTAACGGACGGCGATACTCGACCGGCGCTGGCAATTACTCGCTCGCTGGGGAGTAAAAACCACCGGGTGATTGTTGGGGCCAAGTCTCAGCCCGCGCTGGCTCAGGTCTCGCGGTATTGTCACGGGCGGTTTGCCTACCCTGATCCGGTCAACGATAGTGCCGGGTTTGTCGAGGCTCTTCTGAGGACGATCCGAGAGCGAAACGTCGATGTGGTGCTACCTGTTACGGAAATTACGACGGCTTTGGTTGTTCAGAATAGGGCAGAGATTGAACGGTATAGCCGTGTGCCCTTTCCTTCAGTTGGTACGTTCAACCGGGCGGCAAATAAGGTGGAGGTGCTGGCACTTGCGGAGAAATTATCTGTTCCCATTCCAACAGGGGTAGTGCTGACGCGACCTGGCGAACGGCCGCAGTGGCCGACTGAGCTTCGATTTCCTGTTGTCGTCAAGCCGCATCGATCCCGCATCATGGTTGATGGGCGGTGGCATTCGACTGCCGTGACGTACGCTGAGAATGAAGCCGAGCTGAAGGCGGTCCTTGATGCGAAAGACCCGAGTGAGTATCCGATTTTGCTTCAACAGCGGATTGTTGGCCCCGGTGTTGGAGTGTTTATGTGCTATCAGCACGGCAGGTTAGTGGCTGAGTTCAGCCATCGGCGGATCCGTGAAAAGCCTCCCTCGGGCGGGGGGAGCGTGCTGTGTGAAAGTGTGCCGGTTGTGCCGCAAGCCAAGCAGTATGCCCAAGCTCTGCTCGATGCCCTGCGATGGGAAGGGGTGGCGATGGTAGAGTTTAAGATGGATATGGCGGATCAGAGTTTGAAATTAATTGAGATTAACGGTCGATTCTGGGGGTCATTGCAATTGGCCATCGATGCCGGCGTCGATTTTCCCGCGCTCCTGGTTCAAACGCTGGCCGATGAGCCCATGCCGGTGATCGACTCCTATCGTGTCGGGGTGCGAAGCCGTTGGCTGATGGGTGATTTCGATGCACTCTTGATGCGGTTGTTCAAGCGTGAAGACGAATTGCATCTTCCCCCAGGTCATGCGGGAAAACTCTTATCGATTCTCCGTTTTCTAAAACTGTGGCAAAAAGATACGTATAACGAGATTGTCCGGCTATCAGATCTGAAGCCGGCATGGCACGAGCTTCAGCGGTGGTTTGCTGCATGATGATTGATGGGAGTGTGTCCGTGACGGCGATTGAATGGTTGTTCTGGCTGTCGGTATTCGGCGTCGTATACCCCTACCTTGGCTATCCGGTTCTCTTGTGGCTGTTGGGCTATTTCTTCGGGCGGTATGGACAGAGTGAAGGCGGTAGGACTCCTTTTTATCCTTCGGTATCGATGATTATCCCGGTCTGTAATGAGGAAAAGCGGATTGAATCGAAGATCGCCAATACAAAATCCTTGCGCTATCCCATTGAGCAACTCCAAGTGCTGTTTGTCTCCGATGGGTCTACCGATCGCACTGTGGAGTTGATTCGGAAGCAAGCATCCGGGGTGATCACGTTAGTGGAACTCTCTGTACGTGGCGGGAAAGCGTCAGCCCTCAATGCCGGGCTTACACAGGCCAAGCACGACATCGTGGTCTTTTCTGACGCGTCGATTGCGCTGGAGCCGGATGCGCTGTGCCACATCGTGCAAGGCTTTCGCGATCCTGTTATCGGCTGTATTTCGGGTGAGGATAAAATCGCTGAGTCAGGTGGAGAAGCGTGGTACGGACGGTATGAATTACTCATTCGCCGCTTGGAATCGAAAGTGCACTCTATTGTTGGAGCGAGCGGATCCTTCTATGCGCAGCGGCGAGCGCTCTGTGCGCCGTTTACGGAAGGCTTGGCGCCTGATTTCCTTTCCGTGCTCAGGACCGTGGAACAAGGCTTTCGCGCCATCAGTGAGCCGGCTGCGGTAGGCATGATGACGAGTGTGAAAGACTCGAAGCAGGAATTCGATCGGAAGGTGCGCACATTGATTCGCGGGATGACGGCGTTATTTGCCTATGGGCGGGTGCTGAATCCGGTGCGCTTCGGTGTGTTTGCTATCGAGATGCTGTCCCACAAGGTCTTGCGTTGGACGGTGCCGTTTTTCCTGGTCACGGCGCTTTTCAGCTCCGTGCTACTCATGGACTTGCCGTGGTTTCTCTTTTTCTCAACCATTCAGATCGCCTTCTATTCGACTGCCCTTGTGGCATTTTCTGGATGGGATGTCGTCCGGCAGTCCCTTCCAGGGAAAATAGCGCTCTACTTTTCAATGGTCAACGCGGCTATCTTGGTGGCCTGGATAAAGTATGCAATTGGAGTGAGGCAGGAACTGTGGACCCCGTCTCAGCGATAACGACTTCTGCGGTCGAAACGCCAATGTTTTTTGGGAATGGGGCGTATCGGCTTTTTGGCATTGAGCATCAGCCGGTCGGCGCGCCCACGGGGGCGGCGTGGGTGTTTTGCCATCCCTTTGCGGAGGAGAAGCTGTGGGCTCAACGAGTCTATGTCTCGTTTGCCAGGATGTTGGCTGCCCGTGGTGCCTGGGTGTTGCGGTTCGACGCGATGGGGAACGGCGACAGCGAAGGGCAGTTTTCGACAGCATCTGTGGACACAATGCTGTCTGACATCGACTCCGCAATCTGTCGGCTGGAGCAGTCGAGTGGTATCAGTCGAGGCATCGGGTTGCTTGGATTGCGTTTCGGGGCCACACTCGCGGCACTGGCTGCCGAGCGGTCTTCAAAGGTCGGCAAATTGGTGTTGTGGGAGCCGGTTGTCGATGGCGGGAAATACATGCAGGAGATGCTGCGCATCAATTTGACGACGCAGTCGGCGGTCTACAAGGAGATCCGGCATAACCGTGAGGCGCTGGTCCGGATGATGCGGGAGGGGGCCACCGTCAATATCGATGGATATGAGCTGGCCTATCCCTGCTATGAGCAAGCCTCGGCGGTGAATTTGAAAGAAGGGCGCAAGAGATTTGCCGGCCCTAGCTTGATTGTTCAGGTTGGAAAAGATGGACAACCTCTCCACTCAGATCTCGAGGCGTTGCAGGAAACGTATCCCGTCGCTGACCTGCAAGGTATCGTGGAGGAGCCATTTTGGAAAGAGATCAAACGGTGGTACTGGGCTGCGCCGAACCTCTTTGAAATCACGCTGGCATGGATGGCTGCACGATGACGAGCGAAGTGCTCCCGGTAACATTTCGGAATAAGTCCGGCCATCGCCTCTTTGGAATATTGCACCGGCCGGCACACCCATGCGCATCAGGCACCGCGATTCTTCTCCTGTCTCCCGGTGTGAAAATGCGGGTGGCGCCCCATCGACTGTATCTGGATATGGCAGAGCGATTTGTGGCGTTGGGCTATACGGTCTTGCGATTCGACTTCTACGGGTTGGGCGATTCGGAAGGGGATGTGCACGAGGAGTATTTGGCAGACCTATATGGTGCCGTGCAGGTCGGCCGCTATATCCACGATACGATCGCGGCCATGGATTGGATGCAGTCTACCCATGGGACCACAAAATTCATCGTTTCGGGATTGTGTGGCGGAGCGATCACGGGATTACTGGCCGCCGTGAAAGATCCGCGCATTGTCGGTTTGCTAGGTCTCGCGATTCCGGTCATCCTCGATGGCTCCCGCATCGATTTCAATAAATACATGACCGATGCCCAGCTGAATGCGACACGTGACGGGTATCTTGGGAAACTGGCGAGCCCGGGGGCCTGGCGTTCATGGATCCGTTTTCTGACCTTTCAGAGTGACTACAAGATGATCGCCCGTTCGCTGGTCAAGCCGGTACTGGCAAAGCTGCGCAGGGCCGAGCCGATGACGGCCGTTCCTGCGCCATCTGAGCCGGCGGACAATACGAATCCGTATTTTGCCCCGGCGTTTCGCCATATGGTGTCCACCGCGCGGCCGGTGTATTTGATATTCGCCGAAATGGACCGCCTGTTTTGGGAGTTTGAAAAGAAGTTTGTGGAGCGGAATCGCCCGATGCTGGATGCCCATGCGGCCTGGTACGGGATGCATGTGACCAAAGACGCCAACCATATCTTTTCATTTCGTGAATGGGAGGAGGACATGTTGGAGCAATGCAGCCGGTGGCTTCGCTGTTTCGAGGGTGGTCAGTTAGGGATGGCTGATCGCCAGGGAATGGAGAAGGCAGGATGAGGGCGGCTGCACGACAGCTTAAACGAGGCGTGGTCGATCTCTATTGGAGGTTTCGAGGCCCACGTATCCAAGTGCCTGAAATTCCTGCCGATCCTAGGTCGATCTTATTTGTATGTAAGGGGAATATCTGTCGCAGTCCTTTTGCGGAGCACCTTGCGTCAAAATTGCAACGAGATGGTATGAATTCAGGCATCAAATTCGGTTCGGCGGGCTTGCATGTCCCCAAACCGACCCCCTCGCCTGAAAGCGCAATCCAGGTTGCAAGACAATTCGGAGTTGAGCTTGAGAACCATCGCTCACAATCGATTTCGCTGGAACTTGTGAAGTCATACGATATGATCATTGCCATGGAAGTTTGGCAATACGCAGAGCTCCAATCTTCTTTTGGGCAGCATCAGGGGAAGCTATTTCTCTTGCCGCTGCTTGATGCCAATGGTCAAGCCAAAGAGCGGGGCTATACCGCCTTCAATATTCAGGACCCATACGGAGGTCCCCCCAGCGCCTTCGAAGAGTGTTTTGAAAGAGTGGCTCGGTGCATTGAGCGCGTATTTCAGGCGGTCGGACGGCAGTAGGGCACCTGTCTGAGGGACTCATGATGGGCTGCGCCGTAGGTCCCAATTCCCATGGATAAGGTAGATGAAACGGGTCGGTGCCTCCATCTGCGTTGCCTTGGTATGGCTTTCGATACCGGACAATCGTGGACGGTCGGGATAATTGTAGGAAATAGCGCGTCTTGGTTTGGGTGGCTGTGGGAGTAGGTAGACAGTGGTAGTGAATATCCTAAAGCGCCTTGCTCAATTCCTCGACCGCTCTGACGGATCCCTGCAGCGCAAGGCCATTCGTTCGGGAGTTTGGGTAGGGCTTTCCAGTGCGGGCGTGGCGGTGCTCTCGTTTGCACGTTCCGTCATTCTTGCGCGGCTGTTGACGCCGGAAATCTTCGGCTTGATGGCCATTTGCTCGATGTCGCTCCGTATGATTGAAATACTCACCGAAACAGGGTTTGGTGCGGCGCTGATTCATCGGCAACAGCGATTTGAAGATGCGCGGGATACGGCGTTCACGCTCATGGTGCTGCGCGGAGTGGGATTGTCGATCCTCGCATTCTTAATCGCGCCGTGGGCGGCCGCGTTTTACAATCAGCCGGTTCTGGACTCAATTGTGGCGATGGTGGGGCTCAGTTTCATTTTGACGGGCTGTCAAAATGTGAACGTGATCGCGCTGCAAAAGGAATTGGACTTCAAGCGATTGACGTATTTCGAACAAGCCGGAGGGATCATCAATTTTATTGTCTCCGTGGGATTCGCGTACGTGCTTCGAAGTGTGTGGGCATTGGTCTATGCTCAAATCGCGGCGGCGGCAATCAATACAGTACTATCTTTTGTGATGGTGCCGGGTCGGGTGCGGTTCCGATTTAATTACGGCATCGCGACGGAACTATTTCACTACGGTAAGTTTATCACTGGGCTCGCCATTGTGGTGTTCTTTACCAGGGAGCTGGATAATTTAGCGATTGGCAAAATGTTGGGGATGGATGTGCTCGGCTATTATGTTGTGGCGTATACGCTCGCCAATATTCCGTCGACCTATTTATCGGCAGTTCTGGCGAAAGTCCTGTTTCCCATGTTTAGCAAGCTTCAGGCCGATAGGGTAGGGCTGGGAGTTGAATATACGCGCGGAATGCGGCTGCTTGCCGCCGTGGCCGTTCCGTTGTCGGTTGGCATTGCGGTGTTGGCTCCGGAGATCGTGGCCGTATTGTACGGAGCGCAGTGGGCTCCATCCGTAGCGCCGTTGCAAATTCTTGCGGCGTTCGGCTGTTTCAGGGCCTTATGGATGCTGAACGGCTATCTCTATAACGCCATCGGGAAACCGCAGATTGATTTCTACGTCAGTCTGTCGCGTCTGATCGTGATGGGAGCGTTGCTCTATCCGTTGACGGTGTCTTACGGCATCGTCGGAGCGAGTGTTGCCGTCGCGATGCCGATGGCGGGGCAGTTCTTTGTGGGCTCCTTTCTCTCCCAGCGGTTTATCGGTGTGTCGATTGCGTTGACCCTCCGCCCTTTCGCTCTTGCGGTGGGGCAAGGGGCTGTATTGGGGGCGGTACTGCTCGGCGCAAAGCTATTTGTGACGAGTAATCCCGTCATCGGTCTTGCGATACTCATTCCGCTCGGAGCAGCCGCATGCCTCATGCTTAATGTGCAAGAGGTTCTGGCGGTCTGGCGCAGTCGCACGGTGCGTGCGGCGTTTTCCCGCGAGGGGCGGTAAAGATGAAACGCGAGGTGAAATCGAATAACCTTGTGAAGGTCTTATATTGCGAGAACAATGTTGACGGTACAGTTGGCGGTTCATATTACAGCCTGCTCTATCTCGTGAAAAATGTGGACCGGCAGAAGTATCACCCGGTAGTTGTCTTTTACACCGAGCACACTTTGTTGCCCGCTTATCGGGAGGCGGGAGTGGAAACGCATGTGTGGCCAAAAGCCGCCGCCTTTACCTTTGGAGGTGCTCACCACAGAATCTGGAAATGGCTGCGTCCACTACGCCCGATCGGACTGATCTGCCAGAAGATATTGAACTTCTTGCACGGGTTTCTCCTGCCTGCTATTGAGCGGGCCTGGTATATCAAGCGGAATGGTATCCGGATCGTCCATCTGAACAATTCAGTGCTCTACAACCATGACTGGATGCTGGCGGCTACACTCGCGGGGGTCAAGTGTGTGACGCATGAGCGGGGCATCAACGATTGGTTTCCGCCATCGGCCAAGTATTTTGCAAAGCGTCTGGACGCGGTGGTGTGCATCTCGGAAGCGGTCCGGCTCAATATGCACGAGCGCGGAGCCGACTTCGGAAACTTGGTCGTCATTCATAATGGGCTTGATCCCAAGAGCATGACGGTCGAGACCCCGCCGGATGCGCTTCGCGCCGCCTATGGCATCGCTCCTGAGACGGTAGTGGTAGGCATGCTGGGAAATATCAAGGCATGGAAGGGGCAGGATACGCTGATACGAGCGATGGCCCGCGTCCGGCGCGAGATCCCGGATGTTCGCTGTCTGCTTGTGGGAGATACGTCTCCATCGGATCGGGAATACGGACAATCACTGCACGCATTAGTGGCTTCATTAGGGCTCGACAAGCAGATCGTCTTTACTGGATTCCAGCGCAATGTCGGGGACTTTCTCATGATGGTCGATGTGATGGTCCATGCATCGGTGCTGCCGGAGCCGTTCGGGCGTGTGATCCTTGAGGCGATGGCCTGTAAGAAGCCGGTCATTGGCGCCCGTGCAGGCGCCATTCCGGAGATTGTTGAAGAGGGGCGGACAGGATTGACCTTTCCCCCGGGAGACGCCGGCTCCCTCGCCGAGGCCATTGTGAGTTTGATCAGTGATCGTGACCGAATACGGCGATTTGGCGAGAGCGGGTATAGGCGCTTGGTGAACGAGTTCCACATCGTGAAGAATATTGAGGCGACGCAACGACTCTATGAAAGGATTCTCGGTGCGGCCAATTAACGTCCTTCATTTGCGGGATACGCATGAAATCGGAGGGCCGGGCAAGACCATCCTGGAAACTCATCGGGCCATTGATCGTGGTCGGTTTCATCTCCATCTTGGCGTGTTCCTGAGGCATGGCGAGTCAGAGGACTCTCCTTTTATCACTGAGGCCCGGCGCTTTGGCATGCCAGTGCATTTTATTAAGGGGGGGCATGCCTACGATCTTCGTATGATTGGTCGGGTCATTGAGGTTGTGAAGGCGCTCCAGATTGATATTGTGCATGCGCATGAGGTGAAGTCGGACTTCATTGCTTATCTGGCGGCACTGTTTCACCCAGTTCCTATTGTGACCACGCTGCATGGGTGGATCGGCAACAGTTTCAAACAGCGACTCTTTGCGAAAATGGATAGGCGCATCGTCCGAGGATTTGATCGGGTCATTGCGGTGTCACGCCGAATAGAGGAGGAATTACTTGCTGCGGGGGTGCCCGGAGAGAAGGTGCGCATGGTGCATAATGCGATCGTCGTGGAGCGGTATCGCCGCACTGGCCGCGGCGGGATTCTGTCCGAGGTGATCGGGCGTCCCATCGCGGGCCCGGTGATTGCCAGTCTGGGAAGGCTCAGTCCGGAGAAGGGGCATGCGGATCTCATTGATGCGATGGATCGGGTGATTCGTCGTGGGCAGAAGGCTTCCCTTGTTTTGATTGGTGACGGCCCAGAGCGTCCCAAGTTGATTCAGCAGATGAATGCGCTTGGCCTTCAAGGGGTGGTCCACTTGCCTGGGTATATTCAGGAGCCGCAGCGATTGCTCGAAGAGATTGACCTCATGGTTTTGCCATCCCATACTGAGGGACTTCCCAACGCGGCGCTAGAAGCGTTGCTCATGGAGGTGCCGGTGCTCGCAACTCGGGTAGGTGGTACCCCTGAGGTTATTATAGATGGGAAAACCGGCCGTCTAGTTTCTGCTCATTCGCCGTCGGAACTCGCTGCGGGCCTTCTTGAATTTCTCTCGGCTCCCGAGTCCTGGAAACAGATGGCGATGCAGGGGAAAGAAATGGTGAAGGCGACGTTTGATTTCCAGGCGCGGACGCGCAAGGTGGAATCTATCTATGCTGAGCTGATGAAGGAGCTGGCTTAACCCGATGGTGTACTACGGCCTTCTCCTGTATTTCGTATTGGAGTACATCCGGCCAGGGAGTTATGTTCCAGCGCTCAATGCTCTCCACTTGAACTCGATCGTTCCTGTCGCTGTTTTCCTCGGGGCTTGGCTGAAGAAGGGGGAGAACACGGTCTCCAGGGTGTTGAATAGCATGAATGCGCGCTGGATTCTGTACCTGGTGTTCTTGATGATTATTTCTGGGCTGACCTGTGACGTCAAGACGTATGCGCTGATGAAGTTCGAAGCGGTGATCGGGTATTTCTTTATCTTTCTTGTGATCAAGAAAGAGGTCTATGACGTCGACAAGATGAGAGGAGTCCTCGCAACGTTGGTGCTTGTCCACCTGGTCGTCGGAGCGTTAACGCCGGAAATGTTTTCCGGTGATGGTGAAAGGCACTATATTGCGTCGGGCTCATTTCTTGGGGATGGTAATGATTTTGCGTTATCGGTCAATATTGCGATCCCGTTTTGTCTGTTTCTGATGCTGGATTCTCAATCAGTGACGAAGAAGATGTTCTATGGAGGGACTCTGGCGGTCTTGGTCCTTGCCGTGGTGGCGACTCAGTCAAGGGGGGGGATCCTGGCACTGGCTTCCGTGGGGTTCTATTACTGGTTGAAGCATGATCGGAAGATTCTGGGAGTCATCGGCATCGCGATCGTTGTTGTTTTCATTGTTGCGGTCGCCCCGCCGCAATTTTTTGACCGTATGGAGACGATGACTAAGACTGGCGATGAGATGGAGGGGTCCGCGCAAGGAAGAATCTTAGCCTGGACATCAGCGGTCAGGATGGCAACGGATCATCCGTTTCTTGGTGTTGGGGCAGGGCATTTCCCCACCAAGTACGGGGCGGAATATCCGCCAGAGGGATTCAGAAAGAACGCTATTCCTTGGCAAACGGCCCATTCATCGTATTTCCTGGTTCTGGGAGAGTTAGGGATCCCCGGAATTATTTTTTTATTGGGAATCATCGTGTCGAATCTTCTCGCTGGCGAGCGAACCTTGAGAAAAACCAAGCCGCGATTGCCGAGCAGTGATGTGACCAGCCGGAATTTGGTGATCGCGTTGAATGCGAGTCTGATCGCCTTCATGGTGGGCGGAGCGTTCCTTTCCGGGACCTATTATCCGCACATCTACTTATTGGCGGCACTCTTAGAGTGTGGTCGCGATATTTGCCTGAAGTCGTTCGCTACAGAGACCGTTATGCACAGCTCTGTGAACGAGGTCCCTCTGGCCTATCGAGGAGCCCATATATGATGGACGAGGCTCGTTGCACCTCATCTAAAGAGCGTGATGCGCTTCTGCCGAGCGGAGTACGCCACCCTAAGCAGCATTCAGCGGGCAGTGAAGGTCCTCGCAAGTGCAATGTCCTGATCGTGGCATCGCATCTTTGGATTGGTGGGGCAGAGAGCGTGATGCAGCACCTGGCGGAATCGATGGATCGGCGTCGGTTCAATGTCACGGTCTGTTGTCTTAAACAACGCGGGAGCCTTGGTGACGAACTCGTCCGCAAGGGCATAGAAGTTCTGTGTTTTGCGGAGGCGCAAGATGCTCCCGTAGACTATTTGACGTTCATCAAGCTCTTGAAGGTGCTTCGTTCAAGAAAAATCGATGTGGTGCATACTCACACTACACAGGGATTGGTGGATGCGACAATTTGCTCGCTCCTGCTCCCTCGTGTGAGAGTCGTTCACACATTTCATTTCGGAAACTATCCTCACACATCGACTCGTATCCTGTGGATGGAACGGATCTTTTCCCGGCTTGTTCATCGGCTTTTTTCTGTGGGCGAGGTTCAACGTAAGCAAATTCAATCGGTCTATCGGCTCGCTGATCGTCAAATCAGTACTATCTATAATGGCGTGTCGATTCGGAGCAGTGCCGGAGATTCAACGTTTAGAAAACGTGTGGATGCTGAGAACCGAGTGCTTATCGGCACAATTGCAACTCTGATTGCGCAGAAAGGGTTGCCTGATCTTCTGGATGTGGCGAAAATCATTCGGGACTCCGGACGGAAAGCGGTGTTCGTGATTGTCGGGGAGGGGCATCTCCGGGAATCCCTCGAGGCCAAACGTCGGGAGCTTGGGCTCGAAGAGACTGTGATCTTGACCGGTTGGATTACGAATGCGGCAGACATCGCGCTTCCCGTGTTTGACATCTTCTTTCAGCCTTCATTGTGGGAGGCCATGTCAATGGTGATTTTGGAAGCGATGGCAGCACGAAGGGCGATTGTGGCCACCCGCGTGGGAGAAAATAGCCGGATCATTGAGGATGGCGTCGACGGGCTGCTTGTTCAGCCGAGAGATATTGGCGGGATGGCAGCGGCCCTTGCCAGCTTGATTGACGATGCGGCCCTCCGTGAGCGGCTTGGCGAGGCAGCGCGGGCGAAGGTGGAGCAGCGGTTTACCGTGGAGCACATGACAAAGGCCTATGAAGCGATTTATTCGGACCTGATGCGATGAAAGTTCTATTTCTCTCCCAAATCGTTCCCTATCCCCCTCATGGGGGCGTCCTGCAGCGGGGCTATAACCTCTTGCGCGAGCTGGGGCGTGAGGCCCGTGTGCACCTGCTGGCATTTGTACACCCTGATGTACTTCCCACTGAGGCCGCGCGCCGTGAAAGCCAGGCGGCACTCGAGAAGTTTTGTGAGACGGTGGAGTATTTCCCCTTGTGGCCCAAGGCTTCACCGGTTCATCGCATCGCGGGGCTGGCTGCCAGTGCTCTTTCTCCACGCCCCTTCAGTGTGCTGGCGCACCGATCGGCCGCGTTCCACCGGCGTGTGTCCAAGCTGGTCGAGACGAAGAGTTTTGATCTCATCCATGCCGATACTATCGCGCTAGCACAGTTTATCGACCAACGGTGGACGATTCCTACGGTCTTGACCCACCACAACATCGAGTCCCAGTTAATGGAGCGCAGGGCCGGGGCTGAAAGCGGCCTGTTCGCGAGAATCTATCTGCAGCGGGAAACCAGGAAACTGCTGGCTTACGAAGCCGAGATGTCTGGGACGTTTGACGTCAACGTGTTTGTCTCTCAGCCGGATGAGAAGACCCTCGGTGAGAGAGTTCCGGGCCTGCGCACGGCGATCGTCCCCAACGGCGTTGATGTGGAGTATTTCACTCCGAGTCAAGTGCAAGACAGGCCGGTGTTGATTTATACAGGCGGCATGAACATGTTCGCGAATCGTGACGCCGTCATATTTTTTCTCAACGAGATCTGGCCGTTGATCCGGAAGCGAGTGCCGGATGTGCGATTCTTTGCCGTCGGCCAGGATCCACCGAAGGAGCTTCTTGATCTGGCCGCGCGTGACCCGCAGATCGTGGTGACGGGATATGTAAACGATGTCCGCCCGTTCGTGTGGGATGCGTCGGTGTATGTGGTGCCGTTGCGTGTCGGGGGCGGGACGCGGTTGAAAGTGCTGGATGCGATGGCGATGGGCAAGGCAATGGTATCGACCTCGATCGGCTTCGAGGGGCTTGATGTTCGCCCAGACGAACACTTGCTGGTAGCGGACAGTCCGGAGCAGTTTGCCGAGAAGACTGTCAGGTTGCTGCAAGATCCAGGTCGCCGACTTACCTTGGGGCGCAACGCTCGTGAGTTGGTGGAGCATCGTTACTCCTGGCGCACGATAGGCGGACAACTTCTGGATGCATATCGCCTTGCGATGGAGAAGGGAAGGCGGGAACAATGAACCGCTACGCGGCGGCTCTCTACAGCATGGCTCCTGTCTGGGGGCAGAATCTGATCCTGACGTGCTATAGCGCCGTACTTGATCATCAGCGGTACGGGGGGCGGTTCGGGGAGTTCCGCGATCTCCTGACGAAGGCCGAGTGGTTTTCGGAGAGCGAACTCATAGCTTATCAGGATGAACGGTTGCGTGCGACCGTGAAACATGCCTACGAGACGGTTCCTTTCTACCGGCGCCGGTTCGACGAGCGCAAGCTGAAGCCATCTGATATTCGCGGGCAGGCTGACCTGCCGAAGCTTCCCTTGCTCACCCGCGATGATGTGCGCTCCCACTTCGATGATCTGCGCTCTCGTAATGTGTCCCATAGTTCGATGCGAACGGGTCATACGAGCGGGACAACCGGCACGCCGCTGACGGTCGGGTACGATGCTAATACCGTATGGATGGCCTATGCGGCGCTCGATCGCCACTATCGATGGGCCGGGTGTCGTTTGGCCCGGGATGGTGATCGAATTGCGGTGGCTCGCGGTAACGTGATTGTGCCGCTGAACCAGAAGCATCCTCCATTTTGGCGGATGAATCGGCAGCATAACCAAATGCTGCTGTCGTCCTTTCATCTCTCGAAGCAAAATCTTCCTGCATATTTCGATGCGCTGGCGCGCTTTAATCCTGCCGTTTTGGACGGCTACCCTTCGACTCTCTATGTGTTGGCCAAGTTTCTTCAAAGCCGTGGCGAGACGTTCCCCCTTCGAGCAGCGATTACGTCTTCCGAAACGCTGTACGATTTTCAACGGGAGGCCATCGAGGAGCGGTTTAAGTGCCGGGTCTTCGATTATTACGCCCTGGCTGAGCGAGTGGTGTTTTCCAGCGAGTGTGACCGGCATGAGGGGCATCATCTGGCGATGGAATATGGTGTGTCCGAGGTCGTGGACGGTCAGGGCCATCCTGTTTCTGTCGGCACCGTTGGCAAATTGGTCGGCACGAGTCTGCACAACGATGCGATGCCGCTGATTCGCTATGTCACAAACGACATGACAAGCCTCAGGGGAAAGCCCTGTTCATGTGGGCGTGGACTGAAGCTTATGGATGATGTGACGACGAAGGCCGAGGATGTGCTCACCCTGAAAGATGGGCGGCTTATCTCGCCCTCCGTGTTGACGCATCCATTCAAGCCTCTGGATTGCATTGAGGGATCGCAGATCGTGCAAATAGATCCCGGTACTGTGATCGTACGGCTCATCCCAGGACCTACGTATACGCCAGCACATACCCACCATCTCCTCACCGAGTTAACTGCCCGTTTGGGGCAGGATGTCAGAGTCGAGGTTCAGATGGTGGATCGGCTAGAGCAAAAGGCGAGTGGCAAGTTCAAATGGGTCGTCTCTCACGTTCCGCTGGGCATCTGACCGGACAATTTCTTTCATCTGGCTTGCAGAGAAGGGAACGAGATGTATGTGCGGCATAGTTGGGTTGGTCTACGCTGATTCTTCGAGGCGTTGTGAAGGGAATGTCATCACGAAGATGCGGGACGTCTTTGCCTACAGAGGGCCAGACGATGCCGGGCTGTATCTCGATGGGCCAGTTGGGCTTGGACATCGTCGACTTAGCATTATTGACCTTGGCGGCGGGCATCAGCCGATGTCTACCGAGGATGGTGCGTTCTCGATCGTGTTCAACGGTGAAATCTACAATTATCGGACATTACGAGAGGAGTTGATCGGGAAGGGCCATCACTTTCAAAGCCAGAGCGACACCGAGGTGATTCTCAAACTGTACGCCGAGCGCGGAGAGGCTTGTGTTCATGCGCTCAATGGGATGTTTGCCTTTGCGATCTGGGATGCCCGGCGGCGCGTCCTTTTCCTGGCCCGTGATCGAATGGGAGTCAAGCCGCTGTACTACGCGGTCACGCCTGGCGCCTTTCTGTTTGCCTCCGAGATCAAAGCCATTCTAGCGAGCGGGGAGGTTTCTGCGCGGTGCCGCGACGAGGCCGTGGCCGAGTATATGCTGTTTCGCCAGGTGGCTGGTCCCGAGGGTTTGTTTCGGGACGTGATCAGCCTCTCTCCCGGATGCACGCTGACGCTCTATAACGGAAAATCGAAGGTTGCACGGTACTGGTCTCCAAGGCCGGCTGCCGATCAGCCGGCGATCACCTATGAGGATGCCCGACAGGCCTTGACCGACTTGCTGCAAGATTCCGTAAAAATGCGCTTGATCAGCGATGTGCCGGTGGGGACATTTTGCAGTGGCGGGGTCGATTCCAGTCTTGTCACCGCGCTGGCATCGAGAATCAAGGGGGGGGCAGTCAACACCTTCTCAATCGGATTTGATGAGCCGGAATATGACGAGAGCGCGTTTGCGCTGATGGTGTCGAAGCAGTACGGCACCATTCATCATCAGCTGACCATCGGCAATGCCGAGTTCAGTGACTTGTTTCCTCAGATGGTGTGGCAGAACGACGAGCCGCTCAATTTTGCCAATTCGGTTCAGATCTTTGCCTTGAGCCGATTGGCCAAACAGCATGTTACCGTTGTGCTCACCGGTGAGGGGTCAGATGAATTGTTCGCCGGATATCCCCGCTATCGTATTCCGGGGATGGCGGCGGTCTACCGGCGGATCCCCGCAGCACTCAGGAACGTGGTGAAACTTGTAGGGCGCCTGACGAAGGATCATCGTATTGCCAAGCTCGATCGCTACGCCTCCTGCTCTCCCGATGAAACGCTACTGTACAATTCGAGCATGCTGCGTCCGGAAGTGGTGGCTGCGGTGTATCCAAGGGTTATGGAAGCCCAGCTCGAGTATCGCCTGTCTTGCCTCAATGGCACGGAGGCGCTAGGGGGAGACGACGTCGCTCGTGTGTCGCTGCTGGATCAAGAGTGCTTTCTCGTGTCTATTCTCAATCGGCAGGATAAGATGAGCATGGCGGCAAGCATCGAGTCGCGAGTGCCGTTCATGGATTATCGGATCGTCGAATTTGCCAATCGGCTACCGGCTGCCTACAAGTTGCGGGGAGGGACCGGAAAAGCCATCGTGAAGGATGTGGCGCGAGCCTTCTTGCCGGCCGAAACCGTCGATCGTCGAAAGTCCGGTTTTGGAGTTCCTCTGGATCGCTGGTTCCGGTCGAATCAGGGCATGGGAGAGCGGATCCTGGCGCTGCCCGAACAGGCCACCACGGAAGTGTTCGATCGCGTCGCCCTTCGCCGTCTTGTCCATGAGCATCGGGTTGGTACGCATGACCACTCCGAGTTGTTGTGGACCGTGCTCAACTTTCAGCAGTGGAAGGAAACCTTCCATTGCTAGAGTCGTATGAGGAAATGCATTAGAGTGAATTCTGTGCATGAATTGAAGTGCTCCAATATTTGGTCATAACCAGGAAAGCGACTGAGAATGGGACAACAAAGTAACGCAACAGCGCCGCTGGATGTCGCACTCATTGGTTGTGGCAAGATGGGTGTGCATCACGCAAAGGCCATCAAGGCGCATGGCGCAGGGCGCATTATCGCGTTGGCTGATCCGTCAGGGGACCGGTCGAAATTGGATGGCCTGGTTGCGAAGGATGTGCCGTTTTTTAACTCAGCATCGGATATGCTGAAGGCCATCAAGCCCACAGTCGTGCACATCGCCACTCCTCCTGCGACCCATGCTGAATTGGCACAGTTGTGTCTATCGCATGGTGCGCATGTTTATGTTGAAAAGCCCTTCACGCTTCGACTAGCCGATGCCGATGCCGTGATTGACGCTGCGCAGAAAGCCGCACGATCGGTCTGCGCGGGGCATCAGTTATTGTATGAGGCGCCTGCCCGTGCCTTGACTGCGGCACTACCGCTCATAGGGCGTGTGGTCCACGTGGAAAGTTACTTTTCGTTTAAGACGGTGAGAAAGTCTAACGACGGGCGGTCGTTGATGTCTCCGATCGATCAACTGCTCGATATTTTGCCACATCCGGTCTACACCCTTCTCGATGCGCTCGGGGGCGTGGCAGGAACAGTGCCGCAGCTGCAGTCTCTGGTTGTCAGGCCTGAAGGGGAAGTGCATGCCATCCTGCAAGCCGGAGAAACCACCGGTGTTTTGGTGGTGACGCTGCGAGGGCGGCCAATTGACTCCTATCTTCGGATTGTGGGGACCAGTGGATCGCTTCGTGCTGACTTTGTCCGTGGCTCGCTCACGAAATTGCCAGGGCCTGGCACATCGGCGGTTGCGATTCTCTCGAATCCCTACCGGGAAGCGATGCAGATTCTCGTCGGATCGACCCGGGGATTTGCCGCGC
>OMJA01000344.1 GCA_900299245.1 Nitrospiraceae bacterium
ATCGCAATTGTCCGGTCCATTACCCCCAACCCTTCGCGCCTTGTTGATCATGCACCATGAACTGAATCAGGTCGCTCAAACGGCGCGCCCGCTGGTGGAGACCTTCGGCTTCTATAAGAAATTGTTTTTCCAATGGCGTACAGTCCAGATACGTCGAGAGCGTATTGACGAGCACCTCGTCCTTCACATCGTGACGAAACAAGCCTTCGTACGTCGCCGCATCTTCCTTGGCGCGCAGATATTTCTCCAGCACCGTCATCAATGCGCGGCGCACTTCGGGAGCCAGCGACGGCTCAACCGCCGCCTTCTTCAGCGCCACTCTGGCTTCCCGATAGGGCTTCTCAAAAAACTCTTCTTGAATTTCGTACCGCTCCAGCCCCTGAAGCAGGATATTCGACCGACCGTCCGGCAACGGCTCCACCGTAAGCAGCCGCCCGACGCAGCCGATCGGGTAGATCGGGGGATGACCGTAATAATCCTCTTCCCACCCTTCCTTCAGCAGGGCCATGGCGATGCACTGGCCGCCGGCCGCCGCATCCGCGATCATCCGGCGATAGCGCGGCTCGAAAATATGGAGCGGCAGATACGTCTTCGGGAAAAAGACCACGTTCGGCAACGCAAACACCGGAACACGTTCCGGGATGATGAACGGTACGGCGTTGTCATAGGGATCGTTCGTGGGTTGGTCGCGCTCGCGATCAATCTGCATCGCTCACGATAGCCGAGAGTTGTGAAAATTGTCAACGCCGGAACCGGCGCCCGCTCACGCAGGAGACCGCGCGAAAGGCCTCACCAATACTGGCGATTTGTGCGTCCTGTCCGGCGCGTGATATAAGCCGCACGAGGAAATAATTCTCCCCGATGGTGCACGATGAAATCCCTTACCAGCCGTCCCGCAAAACCGCTGAGACGAATCGCGGCCGCCGGACTCTTTCTGCTCTCCATGCTCGCAGGCGGAGCGGCGGCAGCGCCGGGCGATCAGGCCGACGCCTCCTTTCGCCTGGCGCAAGAAGGCTATCGCTACGAATTCCCGCGGGACCACGGCTCGCACGATTCCTTCCGCACCGAATGGTGGTACTACACCGGTCACCTGGAGACCGCCGAGGGACGGCGGTTCGGATTCGAGCTCACCTTCTTTCGTCGCGGGATCGCACCCGATCAAGTCGAGACGCGTCCCTCCCGCTGGTCAGTGGATCAACTGTATCTGGCCCATCTGGCCGTCACGGATGTCACAGGACAGCGCTTTCACTTTCGCGACCGCATCAGCCGCGCCGGACTGGGCAAAGCCGGAGCCGACGCCGGCCGTCTGCATGTCTGGCTCGATCACTGGCGCGCAGAATCACCCGGACCGAGTGAACAGCACCGGCTCAACGCCAAGGCCGACGGCGTCGGGCTCTCCCTGACGCTCGATCCCGCCAAACCGCTGGTCGTCCATGGCGAGCGGGGCATCAGCAAAAAGGGAGCGGCCGTCGGCCAGGCCTCGCACTACTATTCCTTCACCGATCTGACGACCGCCGGAACGCTGACGATCGGCACCGAGACCTACCGCGTGACCGGCACCAGCTGGATGGATCACGAGTTCGGTTCAGCGGACTTGGGCACGGATCTCGCCGGGTGGGACTGGTTCAGCATTCAACTCGCCGACAAGCGTGACCTCATGATCTATCGCCTCCGCCACACCGATGGAACATCCGACCAGGCCTCCAGCGGCACGCTCGTGTTTCCTGACGGCCACACGCAACACCTGTCGGCCAACGACATCCAATTGACCCCTCTGGATACCTGGACCAGCCCGACCAGCAAAGCCACCTATCCCAGCCGCTGGCAAGTCACGATTCCGTCTCTAGAACTGTCGCTGAAACTCACCCCGCGCCTGGCAGATCAGGAACTGCGCACGACACGCAGCACCCAAGTCACCTATTGGGAAGGAGCGATGGCGGTGGAGGGAAGCGAGAAAGGCCAAGCAATCAAAGGCCAGGGCTACGTCGAACTGACGGGGTATGCGGAGAGGATCAAGCAGAAGCTGTAAGTGGTGGGGCGCTTACTCCGCGGACAAAAGCAAAGGGGGGGACCAGAAACGGGGACATTCTGAATTGGAGTGGGCTTCCGATCAATTCACGCTTCCAGAAAACCACAATGTCCCTATTTCCTCCGTTCATTTCTCCTGCCCTGCGCTTGACAGGAAGACGCTTTAGAATGCCCCGCCAGCAGCGATCAACAGATCTTTTGTATCATTTGTTGCGTAAGATAGCGCCGTCTTATCTCTGCTGTCTCTCAAATTTGGATCGGCGTTATATTTCAGAAGCGTTTCGACGATCTCCTTATAACCCTTACTTGCAGCTGCCATTAGCGCAGTCATTCCGTCTTTATCGTTAGGGACGACATTTGGATTGGCACCACTCTTTAATAATAGTTCGGTGATAAAAATGCTTCCGTACCATGAAGAAAACATGAGGGCAGTACGGTCTTTGTCGTTGGTCAAATTGACGTCCGCAACAGCTTTAATTAATAACGACGAAGTGATTTCATGCTTCTCGGCGACTGCGATCATTAACGGTGACCAACCATTGCGTGTTAGGCGGAAATTAATATCGGCTCCTTTATCAATTAGCAGCGCGACCACGGCATCATGCCCCTGCTGAGCAGCTTCATATAGCGGCGTCCCGAGTTCCAGACTCGAGCGATTAATGTCAGCACCTGCTGCCAAAAGAATTCTGACAATCTCTAACCGACCTTTAACAGCGGCAGCGGTCAATGCCGTTGCACCAGCTTTATTGGTTTCATTTACGTTTGCGTAGCGCTTGATTAAAGCTCTGACTACCTCTATGTCATTACAATCGGTCGAAAGCATAAGTGGGGTTGAGCCATATCCACTATTTTTCGCGTTTACATCCGCGCCTCGCTCAATTAAAAATAAAACTACCTCCGGATGGCAAAAGCGAGTAGCTGCCGTAAGCGGCGTGTCATCATATTTACTTCTTGCGTTAATGTCGGCTCCTGCTTCTACTAGCGTCCTAACAATGCCTAAATGGCCATGTCGTGCAGCGACCATGAGTGCGGTTTCGCCCATGGAACCGCCGCGCTGATCAGGTGGGACACCTTGCCGAACGAGTTCGTTTAACTTTGCGCTATCACCCGTTTCGGCAGCTCGATGAAGGGAATTCATCGCACATCCTGCCATCAAAACATATGAGGAAAAGACAAGAGTAAATAAGAAGCGATGTGGCTTCATGCCTTAGCCTTTCTACATCTAAATCCACTACCAAATACTTGAGCTGTGAGCTGACTCCTTTACAGTCCTCCTGAAGCGAAACCATTAGTGCCATAACCTATATGGTCGAAGCTTCTTCGTTAGCCTTCTTTACAATATTCCCTCTTTGAGAGCTGATGTCAAACCTCACTACCCAGATATACCGCCCCATCCGAGAGGTTCCTTTTACTAACATCGGGAGGCGTGGCCTGGGCGATCTCCCACTGCGCGCATGAACCGAGCACCGCCCCTAACTTGACCGTTCGATTGATCCCGGTGCGCGGGGCGCGAGCAAGGGAGATCGTCCGGGCCACGCCTCCCTTCCCCCCCCCTTCTTCTTGACTCCGCAACAACGCCTATGATTAGGTCCACCCCTGTTATGCTGATTCGCACCGCTTTCAGATTGGTGTCGTTCGCCCTTCTTCTGTTCAGCCTCGGCTGCGAGAAAGAGAGCGAGTCGATTGTCTCCATTGCCTTGCACCCGACCAATACACAAATCCTCTACGTCGCCACGAACGACGCAGTCTACAAGACCCGCAATGCCGGCGCCTCCTGGGAACGCTTCCCGAGTTTCAGCGCGCGCCGCGTGACCACGCTCGCCATCGATCCGCAGTTCCCGGCCACGGTCTATGCCGGCACCATGGCCGACGCCGTCTACAAAAGCCCGGACGGCGGGCA
>OMJA01000345.1 GCA_900299245.1 Nitrospiraceae bacterium
TCGCGCGATTCTGCTCAAGGGAGACTTCGTCGATATGAAGCAGTTGTTGCGGAATGTCGATGTCGCTGCCATCGACGGCGCCCTGTTGGACCTCGGCGTGTCATCGCCACAGTTGGACGATTCGAATCGTGGATTCAGTTTTCAGGAAGACGGACCGCTCGATATGCGCATGGATCAATCGACGGGTACGACGGCCGGTGAGCTGGTGAATTCGTTGCCTGAGACTGAGTTGGCGGATCTCATTTTTCAGTATGGCGAAGAGCGATTTTCCCGGCGCATTGCGCGTGCGATTGTTCGAGCGCGTGAGCGGAAATCGCTGGCGACGACGCAAGAACTGACGACGGTCATCAAGGAGTCCGTTCCTGCCGCGTATCGACACGGGCGTATCCATTGCGCCACGCGGACGTTTCAGGCGCTACGCATCGCCGTCAATCGCGAACTCGAGGTGCTTGAGCCGGCGATCCGTGACGCGGTCGATATGTTGCGGCCCGGCGGACGCATTGCCGTCATTTCGTTTCATTCGCTCGAAGAGCGGATCGTGAAGCATACCTTTCGCGCGTTGGCGGAGCGGCCGCATCCGCAAGTGGCGGTATTGACCAAAAAGCCGCAAGTTCCCTCCGACGCAGAGTGTCAGGCGAATCCGCGCGCGCGCAGCGCCAAGTTGCGGGTCGCCGAGCGCCTGTCAAAGGAGTTTGCCCAATGAAAATGCTGGCGGTGACGATCGGGCTCTGTCTGGTGTTCGTGTTTGTATGGGAGCGGGTGGATATGGTTCGCCTGGGCTATCAGGTCGAACGGCTGAAGCATGAAAAGGTGGTGCTGGAGCGGGAGCGCGATGAGTTGAAGGTGAAGTTCTCGGCGCTGAGCTCGCCCGATCGGATTGCGAAAGTTGCGACAGAAAAGTTCGGGATGAGCTTGCCTCAGCCCGGGCAGGTCGTGATGGTTCAATCGAAGACGAAGGACTCGCCTGCATCCGCGGTGGAGCTGCGGATTGCCAGGAACGATGTGTTGAACGGGAGGCGCTAGTGACAGGTTCGCCGTCACGGGCCCGTCGGTATGTGCTGCTGCTGGTGTTGCTCTGCGGGTTTGCGGTGGTGCTGTTTCGGCTGGTGAGCCTGCAGGTGTTGCAGGCAGCCGAGCTCACTGCGAAAGCCGACCGGCAGCATCAGAAGACCGTGTCTCTGGAGGGGGCTCGAGGGACTGTCATGGATCGGCATGGCAAAGTGCTCGCCATGAATATGGAAGTTCCCTCCGTGTTCGGCATTCCCACCGCGCTCGAAAGTCCTGCCAAAACCGCCCGATCCCTTTCGCCGGTGCTGCGTGTGCGGACCGATGAATTGGAGAAAAAGCTGCGGCAGGATCGCAGTTTCGTGTGGCTGGCCAGAAAGCTGGATCCCGAGCAGGGGCATCGCCTGGAGCATATGCCGATGGACGGGATCGGGCTGGTGATGGAGGGCCGTCGATTCTATCCCAAGGGACCGCTTCTGGCTCACGTGCTGGGGTTCGCCGGTATGGATGGAGAAGGCCTTGAGGGCATAGAGCGGCGGTATGAGTCGCAGTTGCACGGTGAGAAGCGGGGCGTGGGGTTGCAACGGGACGCCATGGGGCGGACCGTGTTTCCAAAGGGGCAGGCAGAGCAGGTTCCCGCTGCAGGACATAGCCTGGTCGTGACGATCGACGAAGTCATTCAGTACATCGCTGAAAAAGAATTAGAAGAGGCGGTCGCCAAGGCGCGCGCGAAATCCGGCACCGTGATTGTGCTCGATCCCCAGACCGGTGCCGTGCTTGCGCTGGCGATCAGCCCCCGGTTTGATCCGAATGCCGTGGCGTCGCTGACGGCGGATCGCTGGCGAAACAGGGCCCTGACGGATACCTACGAGCCCGGCTCGACGATGAAAGCGCTCGTGGCGGCGGCGGCGCTGGAAGAGAACGTGATGAAGCCGAACACTATGCTATTCGGCGAAAACGGCCGAATGACCATTGCGAACACGGTGATTCACGACCATGAAAAGCTCGGGTGGATGACGTTTGCCCAGGTGATTCAAAAGTCGAGCAACATCGGCGCGGCCAAGACCGGGATGGCGTTGGGTGACCAGCGGCTCTACCGGTATCTGCAGGCCTTCGGGTTCGGGCAGAAGACGGAGATCGACCTCCCCGGCGAAGTCGGCGGTCTGGTGAAGCATCCCAGAGAGTGGGGACGCCGGTCATTGGCGTCGATTTCGATGGGACAGGAGATCGGCGTCACGCCGATACAGATGGTATCAGCTGTGGCGGCGCTGGCGAACGGCGGGGTGTTGATGAAGCCCTACGTGGTGTCCGAAGTGCGTGATGCGCAGGGGAAACCACTTCGGCAGATGCTCCCGCAAGTGAAGCGTCGGGTGGTGTCTCCCGAAACCGCGCGGACGGTAACATCGATTCTTGAGGGAGTTGTGACGGACGGAACCGGTGCGAAGGCTGCGATCCCCGGATTCAGGGTAGCCGGCAAAACCGGTACGGCGCAGAAGATCGATCCGCGCACCGGGGCCTATTCATCGACCTTGTTCGTCGGGTCCTTTGTCGGATTCGTTCCTGCCGATAATCCCCGGCTGGCGATGATCGTGGTGATCGACGAACCGCAGGGCGAAGCCTGGGGCGGGACCGTAGCCGCCCCGGTGTTTAGGCGCGTGGGTGAGCAGGTGCTGAATTACCTCGGCGTTTCATCGGCCGAGCCGGTGAAGCTGGCCATGGCTTCAAACCGCCGGTAGGTCGGGTAACAGAATGATGACCTTCGAGCAGCTGGCACAGTCATTACGCGGGCAGGTGGATGTCCTTGAGCAGATGGGAGATCCCGCGGTGTCGCTGACTGCCATCACGGATGATTCCAGAGCCATTCAGGCGGGAAGTCTGTTCGTCGCTGTGAAGGGCGAGCAGGTCGACGGCCACCGGTTTATCTCGTCCGCGCTCACGAATGGAGCGGCGGCGGTGGTTATGCAGGAGCCGGTTGCCGGAATCGATCGTCCGTACCTCAGAGTGGCGGATTCACGGAAAGCGTTGGGGTATTTGGGCAGCCGGTTTTACGGCGATCCCTCCGGACGGCTGCGGATGATCGGTATCACCGGGACGAACGGGAAAACGACGACGTCGTATGTCTGCAAGGCCTTGCTGGAAGCGATCGGCGGGCGAGTCGGTTTGATCGGCACCGTCGCCTATCAAATTGGAAGCGAGGTGATTCCCGCGTCCCATACCACGCCGGGTGCGCTGGAACTGCAGCAGCTCTTGAAGCGGATGGTTGACGGCGGATGTTCCGCCGCCGTGATGGAAGTGTCGTCGCATGCGTTGGCGCAGGATCGGGTCAGCGGATGCGAATACGATGTGGCCGTGTTCTCAAATCTGACTCAGGACCACCTCGATTTTCATAAGACGATGGAAGACTATTTTCAGGCCAAGCTCCGGCTCTTCACGGGATTGACCGGAACCGGGAAGCCGAACAAGCGGGCCATCGTCAACAGTGACGATCCCAGCGGAGCCCGCATCGCATCCCTCAGCGCTGCGCCGGTGTGGACCTACGGCATCCAGGGCAGGGCCGATCTCCGGGCGGAGCAGGTGAGGCTTACGCTCAACGGCACCACGTTTACGGCGGCGACGCCAGCCGGGACCTTTCCGGTCGAAAGCCATCTGGTCGGTGAGCACAATGTGTACAACCTGCTGGCGGCGATCGGTGTGGCCTTGCACGAAGGTGCGTCGGTCGACCAGTTGCGCCAGGCGGTGACGTGCGTCACGAACGTGCCGGGTCGATTTGAGCGTGTCATGGCCGGACAGCCCTTCACCATTGTCGTGGATTACGCCCATACGGAAGACGCGCTGGTCCGGTTGTTGACGGCGGCGCAGGCGTTGAAAGCCGGCCGGATCATCACGGTTTTCGGATGCGGCGGGGATCGCGACCGGGGAAAGCGGCCCAAGATGGGGCGCGCCGCAGTTCAGCTGAGCGACGTGGTCATCCTGACGTCGGACAATCCGCGCACAGAAAATCCGCTGTCGATTCTCGATGAAGTTGAAGTGGGCGTGCGGGAAGCGCTGCAGCAGCGATCCCACGTGACCTATCAGAAGGTGGCCGATCGCCGTGAAGCGATCGTGACGGCCATGCGGACAGCCCAACCTGGTGACATGGTGCTTATTGCCGGGAAGGGGCATGAAGACTATCAGATTATCGGCACCAAGAAATTTCACTTTGACGATCGCGAAGTCGCCCGTGACGCGATCCGTGAATTGTCGAATTGTGCCTGATTCCAGCGGGGCCCTGTCACAGATTGGGATAATCATGGCGCTCTTTACCGGCGAAGAACTTCGAGAAGTCATCAGCGTGAAAATGCTTTCCGGCGATGCGTCCCGGTGGGCGAAGCAACGCATCCGTCGGCTCAGCCTCGATTCGCGGGCGGTCCGGCCCGGCGATCTCTTTATCGCGATTCGCGGCGATCGCTTTGACGGGCATGACTATGTGGCCGCGGCCCTGGAACGGGGCGCGGTCGGTGTGATCGTGCAGGACAACTATGCGGTGCCCTCCGCCCTATCCAAGGCCGGTCCCAAGTCCTCCCCGCCTTTCATCCTGGGTGTGCGGGATCCGTTGTTTGCCTATCAGCAACTGGCCACGCATCACCGGAGCCGTTTCGACATCCCGCTGGTGGCTGTGACGGGAAGCAACGGGAAGACCACCACGAAAGAAATGGTCGCGAGTGTCATGGGGCAGCGCTGGCGCGTGCTGAAGACGGAAAGCAATTTCAATAATCGAATCGGAGTTCCCCACACGCTTCTGCGGTTGATGGGCCGGCATGAAGCAGCCGTCATTGAAATGGGAGTCGATAACATCGGGCAGACGACTCGACTCTGTGAGATCGCCCGTCCGACCATCGGCGTCATCACGAATATCGGGCCGGATCATCTGGAGTTTTTCGGCAGCATGGAGGGGTCCGCGCAGGCGAAGGCGGAATTGCTCGATCTTCTGCCTCCGGACGGTACGGCCATCCTCAACGCCGACGATCCGTACTTCGATTATCTGGCGGCGCGAGCCCGATGCCGGGTGGTGTCGTTCGGCTATTCGCCGAAAGCTGATGTGCAGGCGCTGCATGAAAAGTCCGACGGGCGCGACGGGACGATTTTCCGGCTGCTCCTGCCGGGCAAGGTCCGGCATACCATTGTGCGAATCAAGGTTCAGGGATCGCATAACGTGACGAATGCCTTGGCCGCCGCGGCCGTCGGCACAGTGCTCGGTGTGTCCGGCGCCGTCATTGCGCAGGGCCTTTCCCGATTCCGTCCTGCCGCGATGCGGTCACAAGTCGTCGTGAGCCATGGGATACGCGTGATCAACGATTGCTATAACGCCAACCCCGCGTCGATGAAGGCGGCGGTGCAATTGCTGGCCCAGTCCGGGAGCGGACGAACGACCATCGCGGTGCTGGGCGATATGCTGGAGCTCGGGTCGGGTGCGGCGCGGATGCACGAAGACGTCGGCGCGTTTGTCGCGCAACAGGGCATTTCGCAGTTGATCGCCTGCGGAACGTTGGGGCGCGGGCTGGCGGAAGGCGCCCGCCGGGCGGGGATGGAGCCCGAGAGAATTCTGGAGCTGCCCGATGCCGCCGCCGCGGCGACTGCCGTCAAAGGGATGGCGGTGTCCGGCGACGTCGTGCTGGTCAAGGCGTCGCGCGGGATGAAGATGGAGCAGGTGGTCGACGCATTGCAAGGCATGAAACGGGTCTCGAAGAAAGCATCGTAACTTTTCAGGGGCGGAAACGGGCTCGGCGCCGCATGCCCCCGGCGCCGTCGCGACGGTTGTCCTATGCTGTATAACTGGCTGTATCCACTGCACACCGAGTTTTCGTTTCTGAACGTTTTTCGCTATCAAAGCTTCCGCATCATCTATGCGGCGGTGACGGCGTTCCTCATCGCGTTCATTCTCGCTCCCTGGCTCATCCGCAAGCTGCAGGAAATCAAGCTGGGCCAGCAGGTCCGTGACGACGGCCCCAAGCGTCATCTGGCGAAGAGCGGGACTCCCACGATGGGCGGCCTGCTGATTCTCTTCGCGGTGGTCCTCTCCACCTTGCTCTGGGCCGATATCACGAAGCCCTACGTCTGGCTGGTCCTTGCGGCCATGGTGGGATTCGGCGCGATCGGGTTCGTCGATGACTACCTCAAATTCATCAAGCGGCAATCGAAGGGATTATCCGCCGGTCAAAAGTTCATCGCACAAGTGTCGATCGCTCTGGCGATTGCCATTACGTTGTATTTCCTGCCGGGCTATACAACGAAGCTGAGTGTGCCGTTCTTTAAAAATTTCACGCCGGATCTGGGCTGGTTCTACATCGTGTTTGCCGTGCTGGTGATTGTCGGCAGCTCCAACGCCGTCAACCTAACCGACGGCCTCGACGGCCTCGCTATCGGCCCCGTCATGATCACCGCCCTGGCCTATACGATTGTCGCGTATGTCGCCGGGCATCGGCTGATGTCGGATTATCTGTTGATCCCGCATATCGAA
>OMJA01000346.1 GCA_900299245.1 Nitrospiraceae bacterium
GACGGGATCAGAGAACCGAGGGGAGAGAGCACCTGAACGATGCAGCTCCAAACTGGACCTGGTCGCGATGCGATCGCGAAGTCCGTTATGGTTTGAACAGTGATTCGCCGGACTACTGCGAGATCAATGTAGTCACACCATACAGCATGCCTGTTCAGGCGTCAACATCTTGCAGCCGACTAAACAGCGAATGCCCTATCCCGATAGGGCTCCTGGCAACACTTGCGGTTCGCCATCGTCGCCCAACTGTGCTATCGTAAACTTTATAGCGTACTGTTCTCGGAAGCCAACAGATGACAACAGAGACAATCCCCATACGCCTGGCTCGCCGCTATCATGTCGGCTGGACCGTCGTGCTCTTTCTCTCCATCGTAGTGGGTGCCCTGCTGGCGATCCCGACTTACGCCTACTTCTACGATTACTCCTGGCTGGACTGGACGCTGTTCGGCGTCCTCTATCTAGTCAGCGGCCTGGGTATCACAGTCGGCTATCACCGCCTCATGTCGCACCGCAGCTTTGATTGCCCGAACTGGGTCAAAGGCGCACTCCTCATCGCAGGAGCCTGGGCCTTGCAAAACAGCGCCATCAAGTGGACGGCCGACCACCTTCGCCACCATGCCCAATGCGATCAGGAAGCTGATCCGTACAACGCCAAGCTCGGGTTTTGGCATAGCCACTGTGGCTGGCTCTTCACTGAGCGAAAGTATGACGATATCCAGTACGCTTCCCGCGTCGCGCAGGATCCCGTCGCCATCTGGCAACATAAGTATTACGCGCTCATCGTGCTGAGCGGACTGGCGCTGACATTTGGCATCGGATTCATGGCCAACGGACTGGTCGGCGGCATCGGATGCTTTCTACTCGCCGGTGTGGGACGTACCTTTGCCGTCCTGAACTCCACCTTTTGCATCAACTCCATCTGCCACATCTGGGGCAGTCAACCCCACGGGACGAAAGATTCCAGCCGCGACAGCTGGTTTGTCTCATTGATTACGTTCGGCGAGGGATACCACAACTATCATCACATGTACCCGAGCGACTATCGGAACGGGCCGCGATGGTACGACTTTGATCCCTCAAAATGGCTCATCTACGGACTCTACCTGCTGGGACTGGCCAGCGGGCTCCGAACTGCGTCCTACTCAGGAACCGGCGCGCCACGGCCTTCCTAATACGTTCCGCAGCTTACAGAATCACACAGTTTGACCCGGCTCGGATCTCCATGGTAAGGTAACTATCCGTACGAGCTTCCGTGTCTGTTGCGCGCGTCACTCCTCACTCCCGTCCCTGCGCGATAGTCTCCTGTCCCCTAGCCGCTCTACGCCCCTAATTTTCAGAGACAGCTCCTCTGTCTCCCGATCAGGGATCACCGGCACCGTCGTCGTTTCATCAGTCTGACCCTGACACCTGTTGCATCGCCTGCACAAGGAGTACGCCATGAAAATCTCGACAGAGTGGAAAGGTCGTAAACCCGGCAAGAAAAAAAACCGCGCCGTGTTGAAACCGAAAATTCGCTGGCAACTCCTGGGACTCACCGACCCCAAGCTGACCGAGCAGTCCTCCTCCATCGAAACCATACGCCGGGAAGTGTCCACCCTGGCCAGTTCAGGATTCGGACCGGCCACGCGTTCACGGACCACCGGACAGGAAAGCAAGTCCAAAGGAAGAAACCAGCGGACCGAGGAAAGTCGGCCGAGGCGACGCGGCGCAACCGAATAGCCGGTTCAACGTCAGACCGGGGGACACAGAGCCATGATCCTTATTCAACAATTCCTGCACTGGCTGGGACAGAACCCCGTTGGCGCGGCGACACTGTTCTACATCACCGGCGTGGCCGGAGTGCTCATCTATTCGTATTTCGAGCCACGCGACCAGTACTAACAGTGCGGGAACGGCGCCACCGGCTTCAGGGGAGGGCACATGGGAAGAACCAATCTTGATCTCCTTCTGACATTTCCAGACGGATCCCATCTGGTCGTCAGCACGCAATGCTCACGGGATGGAGAATTTTCCTGCGCACTCTATACCGCCAAGATCGGCGCAGATGATCACGCGGATTTTCAAACCATCTCCAACCATCTGTCAGCACCGACCTGTCAACGCGCACAGGCGCACGCGTACGATTACGCCATCCGGCACTTTCCTCATGCCGAAGCGCTGAAAAAACCGCCCTATCTTATTTGGGCCGGCCCCAGTTCGGCCGTTTCTCAGTAAGCACTGGCACCGTGAACCGACCACACACTCACACAAACCCAGGAGCCCCCCGCATGACACCCGCAGAACACATCACGATAATGACAACCGCGATAAAACAGGCGATCAAGGTAATGGAAGATCGATTCGGATCCACGGAAACTGATGTGGCAAAGGCCATCGAAGGCCTCAAAACCTCGATGCAGGCAGGCGCTCCCAAAACCGCGCCTCACTCCTGACCGTAGTCTTCTTGTTCCGGATCTGAGCGGCACACCAATCTACCCCGCTCAGATCAGGGCGCGAGTCACGCTGTTCTACGCGCCCCCCGAATCCAATCACACCGAACAAAGGTGCGAACTCAGTATCTTGCACACGACCAGACAAATATTTCCGCCCACCAGGGAGCAAGGTCCAGGAACTGGCAGGTTTTGACCTGAACCGGCTCATGCGACGCCTGACGTTTCGGAACCTTCCCCACCAACACTCCGACGCCATTCAGTACGCACTCTCCCCCCTATCGTAGGACAAGTGGCTATTTCGTGACCGATGTGTTAGTCTACAGGCGTTCCAAGCGGAGGGCCTCGCATGGAACAATCTGATCGAACGGCCCATCACCGATGTTGTTCTCACCGAGATTCTGATCGGAAGCCTGACCTTAGCCGCCTCAGTGATTGCGTCTTCGGCCCTCTCCTTCCCCTCGAGAAGTTGTTCTCGTGTCCCAGACAATGTCATTTCCGGAAGGAGGAACCCCATGGGTTCAAAACTTTATGTCGGCGGATTGCCCTATGCGGCAACTGAATCGCAGCTCACCACCTTGTTCGCCGCGCACGGCACCGTCGAATCTGCGCGCGTGATCGCGGACAAGTTTACGGGACAATCACGGGGCTTCGGCTTCGTCGAGATGTCTACACCAGAAGAAGCCAAGGCAGCTATTTCTGCATTGAACGGCTCACAGATGGATGGACGCCCGTTGACCGTCAATGAAGCCAAGCCACAGGAACCGCGCACGGGCGGCGGTGGTGGCGGCGGACGTTTCGGCGGCGGCGAGAAGCGCGGCCGGTTCTAGTTCAGTCTCTGCGAAGGGGGAGCGCGTCATTGCACTCCCCCTTCGCATGACGAGATGACTCCCTCATGCCCAATCTTCCAACACCCGCGATTCAACCAGCCGCTCCGAACTATCTGACCACAGCGCTGTTCAGTCTCGTGTCGGCCATCGCGGTGATCGGCGTACCGGTCTTCGGGTACGTCTATGGGTACAGCTGGCTCGATTGGACGCTGTTCGGAGTTCTCTATGTGGTGACGGGGCTGGGCATCACGGTGGGATATCATCGGCTGCTCTCGCACCGCAGCTTCGATTGTCCGAGTTGGGTCAAAGCCGTCCTCTTAGTGGCCGGAGGATGGGCCCTGGAAAACTCCGCCTTGAAATGGGCAGCCGACCATATCCGCCACCATGCCGCATGCGATCACGCAGCCGATCCCTACAATGCAACCCGGGGATTCTGGTACAGCCACTGCGGCTGGCTCTTTTATAAAGACGCCAACGCGCACGACAAATACGCATCCCGCTTACGCCAGGATTCCATCGTCATGTGGCAACATCGCCACTATTGGATGATCGTTCTCTCCGGCCTCGGGCTCACCTTTGTGGCAGGGTTTCTCTATGACGGCTGGATCAGCGGGCTGGGCTGCTTTCTGCTCGCCGGCGTCGGTCGTGTCTTCGCCGTGCTCAACTCGACTTTTTGCATTAATTCCGTGTGCCACCTCTGGGGACGCCAGCCTCACAGCCAGGCGGATTCCAGTCGCGATAGCTGGCTGGTGTCTCTGCTGACATTCGGCGAGGGGTACCACAACTATCACCACACCCATCAAAGCGATTACCGCAACGGCCCCCGCTGGTACAACTTCGATCCCTCGAAATGGCTGATCTTCACGCTGTTCAAATTGGGGCTTGCCTCTTCGCTCAAAACCGCATCATCTGCTCCCCACTGATCCGGCGGGCTCGGCTTCGTGTTCATCCCGTGACGGCGACCGGTTTCCACCCGGCCAACACACACCGCTGCGCAACCAACGGAAGCACACCGGCGAGATCCTCCGACACCTGCGTCATCACGCGATCCGCCAGCGCCTGATCGTCAAAACACTCGAACACATCATCAAGAAATCCGCCGCGCAACAGCGGATGCTGCAAGAATTCCCGGCCCGGGCCAGTCACGACTTCCAATGGGTATTCGGCCACCTCTATGCGATGAAACCCCGCCCGATTCAGCCACTCACGCCCCTCCCCGGCAGACGGCCGCTCCGCAATATAGGCCTCGAGACGCCGGCGCTCTGCAAGCAGGCCTCTCACCGCCATCTCCTGATCGATTCGACGCCAAAGCGACTCGAAGGTTCCGAGGGATGGAAACGTCAGCACCATCTGGCCGCCGGGTTTCAAATGAGCCGCCAATCCCTGAATGGCATGGAATCGGTCCGGGCGAAAGAACATCACGGACAGATTGCCGGTAATGCGATCATAGAGGGGAAGATCTGCCGGCAACGCGCGAAGGTCGGCACACTCGAAGCGCAGCCAGGGAAGTTGTCCCCCTTGGATCGACCGTGCGCGAGCAGTCTGGCCGGCACTCACGTCAATGCTCAGCACTTGGCCGCCGGGACCGATTTGCTCGGCCACATAGAAGGCCGGGATACCGTGCCCACCTGCGACATCGAGCACCGTCGCGCCGGGAAACAGATCAAGATGCCGCAGCAACGACTCGGCGAACGGCGTGGACCAATAATCGTGGTGAGGAAGAGGCCAACGGATTGTCACGGAATGTTCTCGGTGCAATGTGATGCAGAGGCAGGCTACCGGCGCGATCCGCGCCCTGTCAAGACGACGGCCAGCGCGGACGGAAACATGTCCCGATAGGCTCGATACTGCTGTTTCCGGATCGACTTGGCACTTACGAGGGATGTCCGCTCCGCAGCATCCGTCGAAGCCCACTCGGAAGAATCATTGCCATTGCCGCAACCGCCTCCGATCCAGTCGAGCCCCTTCAGCAAGCAGATCCTCAAGTTGCCCTTCGGTCAAGGTCATTCTTGCGGGTGTCAAACACACACGGCAAGAATGGCCTGCACCTGCTTCTCCGGTATCGATTGTCCAGGATCCTTGTCATGAAGCCCATGAGAGCACTTTCTTCATGGCGCACCTCTCCCCTCTACCTGGAATTCCCGCATGGGCTCTGAGACGGCTAGGCTTTCGGCTCGGGATCTTTGTACCCGGTATAGTTGCCGCTCCACGTCGAATAGCGGCGATTCGCCCAGGTGCTGACTTCTTCTTTCTGCACGTCCCCATACCGCTTCTGAAGCACGCTGCCGAACTTCGCGACATCACCCTCGATTTCAAGAAGATCCTCGTCCGTGATCTTCCCCCACGTCGCTTTGAGCGGTTTTTTCAGCTGCAACCAGAATTGTCCAAACTGTTCCTGATTCATCGGATCCCCCTTGGTATGAAAGTCAACAACTCCGCCGCCTGCGAAAACAGACGACGGACATCATGCGCACCGCATTCGGTCATCAGCGACGACGGTATCGGCGTAAAAGCGGCGGAGACCGGAGAATCAGACGCGCAGAAAAGAAACAAGGAGGGAAGCGCGAGAGATGGGACAGTCGACGTGCTCGCTACGTCTCCTGCACCCTACAGGGCGGCAGAGCGAGAGTCAATGGCCGGCGAACAGGCAACCAAAGAATGGAGATTCACGGACGAACGCCAGACTTGTGCACCGGACGCAGACCGCATCGCCATCCACAATTACACACCGACAAATTACTGCAGACCACCTACACGGGAGGCGGCTTTTCACCCTGCAGTTTCTTATGCAGATACTTCCGGCTGAGCGTTGTGATCAGGAACGCCAGCCCGATGGCGATGGGAACAAAGACAGCGGACGCCACATTGGAATTATGGAGCCATCCCGCTTCATGGAGGCCTTTAAAAATATACCCGACGAGTCCGCTGAGATAATAGGCGATCACGATCACGGACAAGCCTTCGACCGTATGCTGAAGAATCGCCTGGCTCTTCGTGGTTTTATCGACACTCATCAGCAACGCCAGGTTCTGGGATTCCAGCATCAGATCGACACGGGTGCGGATGATCGCAATCATCCCCTCGAATCCGCTGCTCAAGGTCTCGATCCGCTTCAGCAGCTGCTGATACCCCTCCGCCACGCCGGTCACGCCGCTCAGGATGTAATCGGAGAGCGGGCGATAGGAAGCATAGGGCCGCTCAACCATAGACGCGAGCGTAGCATGCACGATCTTGTCGTACGGCACCGCCGCGGACAGTTCGAAATGCAATTTCCCGGCAAGCCGGTTCGTCTTCAACAGATCCTGCGTCAAACTATTCAGCCACCGCTGCAACGCCAGCGCATCGGCGTGGCTGATATGGCTGGTGATGATCTCCCGCTGCTTGAGATGAACCTGCTCGAATTTATAGACGGAATCGATCGCGGCAGAAAACAGCGGCTTTTGCATGAGCAGCAGATGATAGTACGTCTCGATACGCACCACGGCATCCACGATGTCCTTGAGATGCGACACGTCGATCCGCGCCGTGCCGACGCTCACCAGATACCGCTCCCGCCGGTACTCATCCGGCGTAAAACTGGTCACCACTGTCGTCTGTTCGTCGAAAATCCGGCTTCCGTAGACCACCGGACCCGGCAACATCTGGCGAAGGTCGTCGCGCGAGGGAATCGCGTCGGCCCCCACCACGATGTCCAGCCTGCAGACTTCGGTCCCCAGCGGCGTGATCGAAAACCGATAGTCGGGAAACGTCAAGGGTCCGAACGCGAGTTGACTGCCCGGCGCTCCCGGCAAATGCCATATCTGATAGCTATAGTACTCCGTATGCGCCTGCCACACGACGATCAAACGGTCCCCGTTCGGCGCAACCTTCACCGCATACCCGAACGTCTCACGCAACACAGTATGCTTCGGCGCCATCTGAAACGATTCGCACAGGCGGCGAAACTCTTCGCGGCTTGCCGGGCGCTGTGTCGGAGGATCAGCCATACGAAAGGCTTTGTAATGCACATGCGCCGGCACACGCAGCCATTCCGTCAGCGGGATCTGGGGCCGCTCATGCAACTTGTGGATCAGATCCTCGGAAGCGGACTGCTCGATATCAGACTGTTCCATGCACCCTCCTTGGAGGCCCGCATTCTAGCGCAATCCCCATGGCCTTCGCCAACCGCACCGCACGGGATCGTCCCCCCGCTCACCGGCCTGATTACCGGCCCGTGAGACACAATTACGAAGCGAGAATCTCGCGATAGTACGATTCGAGCATTCCGCTGCGGCTTTCCTCGACCAGGATGAGTTGCCGCTGATCGAACGTGTTCGCGCAGTACAGATAGACCAGCCCTTCGGCGGATCCGAGTTCGACATGCAACTGCCTCCCGTCGGACTCTCGGCGAGTCTCCTCCTGCCGCACCAGACGATCCGCAAGCGCTTCCCACGCCTGCTGCGCCGACGGCCAATGATTTTCGTACAGCGGGATGGTCTGATCGTGCGGATCATGCGGGACGGATTGGAGCATCGCTTGATTGAACGGCAGGCCTTCGTCCGGCTCCGGCGCTTCGTTCCATGCGTGAGCATGAGACGCTCCCGGCTGCACGACAAAGAACGGCCCGTCGTCGGCCACCTCCTCCACGAGACGATACCGGACCGATTCAGGCGGCTCGATCAACAGTAGCCCACGCCGGCCCAGCGCCCGTTGAAACGGCACACGCCGGGCGAGCTGGCGGGTCTTTTCGAAAATGATCAGGCGCCCTCCCGGGCTGAGTGCTCCGATGAGCCGGTCCAATCGCACATCAATGCCGGTCCGCCGCTCGAATGCCGCCTGCGGCCCTTCCTCCTGCGCGCGTTCAAACGTCGTCCAGTTCAGACTGGGAATGCCAAGATCCTGCTCGGCCTGCACCAACGCATGGGTCGCGATGATGCACTCATACGATCCATCCAGGGCCTCGACCTCCACATCGCGACATTCAAAACGGACGTTGCGCAGCCCCAACTCAGCGGCTTTCGACTGCGCGGCGGCGATTGATCCGGGAGAGCGATCAACCCCCACGAACTGCGTGTCAGGACAATGCCGTGCGTACAACGTCGTCAGAATCCCCACCCCGCAACCGAAATCAAGCACCCGGTTCGCCGCACCGATTCGAGACAGCACCCGGCGACCGACCTCGAGAAAATACTCATACCGCTGGCTGTAGAGAACGGGAAGAATTCTGGAAGAAGCGGTCAGATCATAGAAGGCCGTTTCGTCCCGCTGATCGCCGCGGCGCTTCCGTTCGACCTGCGCGCCCAGCTGATTCAGATCCGCAACCGACAGCATCGCCCGCTGCCAGGCGAAATAGTCCGCATCGGACGAAAAGAATCGAAGGCCCCATTGGGCCAGATGGGCGTGAAGTGAATCGTGAAGAGCGTCGGTTGACATACCGGATCAGCGGGAAGTCTGCGTAAACGAACGCCTGCTCAAAACGCGTTCGAGCAAGACCGCAAGGAGGGAGAACCCCGAAGCGTACGCCCTTCGATACGTCGAGTGGGTTGAGCAACTGTGAACGCCGCCGGCAGGCGTTTCCAGCATCCTGCTACGCGCGTTTCAGCATGATGGCATCTTCATACGTCTCCGGCACCGGATGCGGGTGACGTAACTGCCCGGCGCCGAACGCCACATACTTCTCATTCGTCAGTTGTTCGAGGCCGATCGGTCCCCTGGTCTGCACCTTGGAGAGATTGAGGCCGATGTCAGGGCCCATCCCGTAACCGTCCCCTGAGTTAAGTCGCGAGGAGGCGTTCACCATCACCGCCGTCGCATCCACCTCACGGGAGAAACGCATCGCGGCATTGTAGTCGGATGTGGCGATCACCGCCGTCAGGCAGGGGCCGTGCCCGGCAATGTGCGCCAGCGCCTCATCCATCCCATCCACCATCTTGATCGCCAATATCGGTGCCTGAAACTGCCGGTGCCAATCTTCCTCAGTCGCCGGTGTGACAGCTTCATGTCCGGTCATCGCCATTTGTCCCATCAGGGCCACGGTTTTCGGGCAGCCGATCACCTGGATCTTATATTCCTCCAGCAAGCGGCGGATCAGTGCCGCCAGGAATGGACGGGCCATCGACTGCTGCACCAGCAGGGTATCGATCGAATTGGGAGACGCCGCGTGCTGAATTTTCGAATTGATCACGACGTTCTGGGCGCTCGGGATGTCCACATCCCCATCGACGTAGGCATGACTGATGCCGTAGTCGTAACAGAGAATCGGCATCTTCGCCTGCTCATGCATCGTCTTCCGGAGCCCGGCACCGCCGCGGGGCACGATCGCATCCACGCTCTTCCCGGCGCGCATGATCTCCAGCGCAACTTCTTTCTCCGGCCGGTCCACCAGCAGCCAGGCCCCCGCAGGAATTCCCGCCCGCTCCGCTTCTTCACGCATTCTCGTCTCGATGGCCTGATGCGTCCGGCTCCATTCAGACGAGGGACGGAAGACACAGATATTGCCGGACTTGAGGCAGAGCGCCAGCGACTCCACCGTGATCAACGGCTTCATTTCAGAAATCACACCGACGACGCCGAGCGGCACGCGGACCCGCTGCACTTGCAATCCATCCGGCCGCTCCCATCGCCGGGTCACTGCACCGACAGGATCAGGTAAATCGGCGATGAGCCGAAGACGCTCGGCCATCTCCTTCACATCGTCCGGCATCAGCCGCACGCGGGTGACCGCTTCTTTGACCCGCTCCCCGCGCAACCCTTCACCAAGGAGCGTCTTGCCCACCGCATCGACATCGAACTGATTTGCAGCAAAAATGTCTTCCGCGTCAGCCTCCAGGCGATCCGCCATGGCACGCAACGCGCGATCCTTTACAGGGCCGGAGATCAACGCCATCGGACGCTGCACATCGCGGCATGATTTCAACAACTTATCGATGTACATCTTAACGGGAACTTCCGGCATGTGACCCCCCGTGAAAAATGAAACGGCGCGCGAGCGTGCGACTATAACACGCGTTTTTTTAGGGAGTAAAGACGACCGTTTACTGCGGCGGCGGCGAGCCGCGTTGCAGCTCGGCTTCCTGCCGGCCCAGCCTCCAGCCGATCCAGCCCCAGACCAGCATCAGCGGGACGAGCGCACCCGCCATCATGCCGGTGGTCGCCCCCAAGGCTTTCACCCCAGACACCAGCCAGCCGGTCGAGGCATCGCCGCCACGGGACACCGCCGTATCGATGAAATTCTTGGCTTTGTACTTGTCCTCGCGGTTCAACACGGTAAACAGCACCTCGCGGGCCGGCTTGGCTATGGCATATTCCCCGACCCGCCGTGCAACCGTGAGCGTCAAGAAAACCGGCAGCAGCGGACTGACGACGATCGCGGCGAAACCCGCCGCCGTCACGAGCGGCAGCACCAGCAATGCCGCCCCCAAACCGAACCGGACCACCAGCCGGTTCGTCACCCACACCTGCATCACGAAGGTCAGGACATTCACGATGAAATCCAGTCCCGCAAACAGACGGGTGCGCGCTTCGGGAGAAGGTATCTCACGCCCTACCAGAGCAGCCTGCTCCATATAGAGGACCGTCGCCGACATCGTGAGCAGAAACAGATACGCACAGATGCCCAGCAGATAGGGAGACGCCGCCACCGCGCGAATCCCCGCCCACATGCTGCCGCCCAGGGGCACCTCGCCCGTCGCGTTTCCATGAGCCGAATGAGCCGCAGCCCACCGGTCCAGGCGGTAGATACAGCCCCCGCAGATCGCCAGCCCCCCCGCCGAGACCAGCATCAATGATGGAACGGGAAACAGGTAGGTCACGCCCGTCGTCAACACCGGCCCCGCGATGGCGCCGGTGCTCCCCCCCGCGGCGATCACGCCGAATAACCGGACGCCCTGGGCAGGAGAAAAGACGTCGGCCATGAAACTCCAAAACACGGACACCACGAACAGATTGAAGACCGAGAGCCAGACAAAAAACGCCCGGGCGATCCATTCCGGATGCCACTGCGCCTTCATTGCCGCGAAAAACAGCAGCAGATGGCCGATAAAAAACGCATACACCGACAACATCAGCCTGGCACGGGGCAAACAAGCCGACAACAACCCGAACAGCGGCGTCGCGAGCAGCAGGGAGAGAAACGTTCCGGTCATCATCCAGGGCAGATGCTGCACGCCCCCTTCGATGGCCATCTCATCGCGAACCGGTCTGAGCATGTAGTAGCCGCAGAGCAGGCAGAAGAAATAGAAAAACGACCAGAGCAGCGGCACCCGCTCCCCGGCTTCGACGTTCACCCATTTCCAGATCGACAACTGCGACACCGCTCCCTCTTCGATTCGTGCCGCAGACAGTGCCCCACCCCTCCACTCTCCCGCAAGAGAAAAAATTTGCTAGAATGCGGCCGGCAGACCACGACACAGACCCTCAACCGCAGGATGCTCATGATCGATCTTCGTAGCGACACGGTCACTCAACCAACGGATGCCATGCGCAAAGCGATGGCGCGCGCCGAAGTGGGCGACGATGTCTATGGAGAAGACCCGACCGTCAATCGACTACAAGAAATGGCAGCGGCGCTGCTCGGCAAACGCGCCGCGCTGTTCGTCCCCTCCGGCACCATGGCCAACCAGCTGGCCATCCGCGCGCACACCCAACCGGGACAAGAAGTGATCGTCGAGAGCAAGGCGCACATCGTGCGCTATGAACAAGGCGCCGCCGGCGCGCTCGCCGGTGTCCAGCTCCACTGGGTGATCGGCGACCGCGGCATTATGAGCGCCGAACAGGTCGAAGCGGCGATGCGCCCGAAAGATCCCTACAGCATTCCGACGGGACTCATCTGCCTTGAAAATACGCACAACAGCGGAGGAGGCACGATCTATCCGCTCTCCACCATCGAAAAAATCCGCGCGGTCGCGGCCAGGCACGGGATCCCCATGCATCTCGACGGCGCGCGGCTCTTCAATGCCGTCGCCGCCACTACGCTGCCGGCGGCCACCTATGCGCAGCATTTCGAAACCGTTTCCTTCTGCCTCTCCAAAGGCCTCGGCGCGCCGGCTGGATCGCTGCTGGTCTCCAGCGACCCCCATCTCATCGAACGCGCGCGGCGCTTCCGCCGCATGTACGGCGGAGCCATGCGCCAGTCCGGCATCCTCGCGGCTGCCGGCATCTACGCGCTCGAACACCATGTGACCCGGCTGAAAGAAGACCACCTCAACGCCAAGAAGCTGGCTCGTGCCCTTCAGCAGATCCCTGCCGTGCGTATCGCACCGCAACATGTCGAAACCAATATCGTGATCTTCGAGGTGCCGGAGCATCCGCTTGCGCCCGCCGACATCGTGGCGCAATTGAAACAACAGGGCGTCCTCATCCATGCCATCGGCGGCCGGAGGTTTCGCGCCGTCACGCACCTCAATATTGCATCGAAGCAGATCGACGACGCGGCCGAGATATTCAGCCGGGTGCTCGGCTAACCCCCTCGTCCGTTGACACTACCTTTCGACGACACATACAATGACCCATCATTCACGCGAGACAGGCGATGCCCCTCCAGATGGTTTCCTTTCAGCACATCAGCCGAATCCTTGAGGTTACCGATGCGCTCGGGCTCAACCGGGAATGGGTGGAAATCCCGCTCTCTCCCGAAAGTCCTGGTGTCGTCCGCCGGCTGCAGAACGGAAAGCTGGAAATCGTCGTCGACGCCGAGCAGCCGTTCGAGCAATGGCTCAGCGCGCTGCCCCATCACATTCAGCAGATACCCGGCGCATAATGGACAGCCCTTTATCGACACCGCTCCCCACCAGAGAAGAACTGAACGCTGAGCTGTTAGACGTCCCGGAACCGCCCGAGCAGCCGCCGATTCCTGAACCGCCCGGATTCGACGATTGCGTCGAGATGGTCCTCAAGCACATCCGCGGCCGCCGGGGAGGCGACCTCGTCGGTATTCTCATGGTCGGTTCCGGTGCCCGTCGGGCTCTCACACCGCATAGCGACCTCGACTTCATCGCTCTGGTGAAGGGAGACCGGGAAGGGCACGAGATTCTCCGTGCCGGCGAACGGCTGGTTGATATCCGCTACCTCGGCCACACACTCATTGAACAGGAACTCGCCTTCTCCAACCGCCTGCCGTCTTTGCTGCGGAAAGCCCGCCTGCTCTTCGACCACGACGGCATCAGCGCTAAATTGATCGAAAAAGCCAACCAGCGATTCAGGCAAGGCCCCCCACCGGCATCGATGAACGAGCAGATTCGGCTGAAAGCCGAATGTCTGCACCTGCTGGGCAAAGCCCAGGACGTGGCTGAAAAGCCGGCGCTGGCCCACTATCTTCTTACACTGTTTTTTGAAGAGTGCACGATGGCGTTCTTCCGGATCAGGGGCTTCTGGCTGACCGCCCCGGTCGATATTCACCGGTTCATGTCATCGCGTGAACCGGCCCTGGCGGAACTGGCAGCCAGATTTCTCCTGACCGCCAATATCACGGACCGGCTCAACTTCGGACGGCAGATTGCCGATCTACTCTTTAAGGACATCCCGAATCCGGCCCGGATCGACTAGCGATCGTCGTCCCGGGACAGGCTGTCCCCTCTGCCATACGCAACCGGCTCGTTTCTCGACTCAGACAGAGACGGATTCTGTTCACGGAACGTCACGAATAGCTGTCACTCACCTCACCGGCCCCTGTGCCAAGGAGTGGTTATGGAACTCGGCTTCATCGGGTTAGGCAAAATGGGGATGAACATGGTCACCCGGCTGCGGCGGGACAACCACCGCATCGTCGTCTTCGACCGGTCGGCCGACCTGGTCAAGCAGGCCGAAAGCCACGGCTGCGTCGCAGCCGCGTCCCTCTCCGATCTGATCGGCAAACTGGCGGCTCCGCGCACCGTCTGGGTCATGGTCCCGTCGGGAGCGCCGACCGAGGAAACCGTGCAGGCCGTCGCGGCGCTCCTCCAACCGGGCGACACCATCATCGACGGCGGCAACACCCGTTTTCACGATGATGTCCGCCGGGCCGCCGATCTCAAGAAGAAGCAGCTGCATTACATCGATGTCGGCACCAGCGGCGGCATCTGGGGGTTGAAAGTCGGCTACTGTCTCATGATCGGCGGAGAAGAGGCAGCGGTCAAACGATTGACGCCGGTCTTTACCACGCTGGCGCCCGAAAACGGCTGGGCCCACGTCGGCGGGCACGGCGCCGGGCACTACGTGAAGATGGTGCACAACGGCATCGAGTACAGCATGATGCAGGGGTATGCCGAAGGGTTTGAGTTGATGTCCAAGAGCGAATACAACCTGGACCTGGGCCGCGTGGCCGATCTGTGGATGCACGGCAGCGTGGTCCGCTCCTGGCTGCTGGAACTGGCCGTCGACGCGCTGAAGGATGATCCCAAGCTCGACAAGCTCAAGGGCTTTGTGCAGGATTCCGGCGAAGGCCGCTGGATGATCGCCGATGCGATCGAAAAAGATGTGCCGGTTCCCACACTCACCACGGCGCTCTTCACGCGATTTCGATCCAGACAGGATCAGTCGTTTGCGGAAAAGATGCTGGCGGCGCTGCGCAACGCCTTCGGCGGGCATGCTGTACGTCGATAACCACCGCCACCGGAAACAAGACCGGAATGTCCACACCGAATTCGCGCATTGAGATCAGTCCGGCGCAGGAGACACTGCCGCCCGTCGAGCCGACGACGCTGGTCATCTTCGGGGGATCGGGAGATCTCGCACGCCGCCGGTTGATCCCGGCGCTCTACAATCTGCTCCTGGACGGGCTCATGCCGTCGCACTATGTCGTGCTGGGCCTCGGCCGCAAACCGATGAGCGACGAAGAGTTTCGCGCGACCGTGCGCGAGGGCGTCGTGAAACATTCCCGCCAGGCCCTGATCGAAGACACCTGGGCCGCCTTTGCCGGTCATCTGTTCTATATGGCCGGCGAAAACGACGACCCGAATACCTACGTCAAACTGAAAGCCCGCGCCGAGGAACTCGAACGCACGTTCCAGCTGCCCGGAAACCGCGTATTCTATCTCAGCATCCCGCCCAGCTCGTTCACCCCGGTGTGCGAAGGATTGTCCAGCTCCGGCCTGGCGACGAAAGACAACGGACACGCTCCCTATGCCCGGATCATCGTGGAGAAACCGGTCGGGCGCGATTTGAAGTCGGCCCGGGAGATCAACGCCGTCACCGGCCGCGTGTTCAACGAATCGCAGATCTTCCGGATCGACCATTACCTGGGCAAAGAAACCGTCCAGAATCTGATGGTCGTGCGGTTCGCCAACAGCATTTTCGAACCGATCTGGAACCACAAGTATATCGACCACGTGCAGATTACGGTCAGCGAATCCGAAGGCGTGGGCACCAGAGCCGCCTACTACGAAGAAGCCGGCGCGTTGCGCGACATGGTCCAGAATCACATGCTGCAGTTGCTCTGTCTGGTTGCGATGGAGCCGCCTTACTCCCTCGACCCGGACGTGGTCCGCAACGCCAAGATGGAAGTCCTCCGGTGCCTCCGCCCTATCAGCGGCAGGGAGGTGGAGCAGTTCACAGTCCGCGCGCAATACACCGAAGGGGTCGCTCACGGAAAGCCGGTGCCGGGCTATCGGCGCGAAGCGGGCATCAATCCGAATTCCACCACGGAAACCTATGTCGCGGTGAAATGCTTCGTCGAAAACTGGCGCTGGTCCGGGGTGCCGTTTTATCTGCGCACGGGAAAAGCGCTGCCCCTCCGCGCAAGCGAAGTGGCGGTGCAATTCAAAGACATTCCCCAGATTCTCTTCAACGCCAACGGACTCTCGCCGCAGGCGCCGAACGTGCTGACGCTCCGCATCCAGCCGGAAGAAGGGTTATCCCTGCGCATCGTCTCGCGCGTGCCCGGCACGCGAGCCCAGACGCACCCGGTTGAAATGAATTTCAAATATGGAGAAGTGTTCGGCAGACCGTCGCCTGAAGCCTACGAACGATTGCTCTGGGATGTGATGGCGGGCGATGCCTCACGCTTCATGCGCCGCGACGCGGTCGAAGCCTCCTGGGCCTGGATCACCAAAATTCTCGAAGGATGGCAGCAATCCGGCCAGCGCTGGCTCCCCGAATACCAGGCCGGCTCCTGGGGACCGGTCGAAGCCGACCGCCTCATCCAAAACGACGGCCGCTCCTGGCGGACGCTGTAGCTTCTGCTCAACCGATCGGAAGCTGGCTGCGGATTGCATCTTTCTTCCCCAGCCCCCCGATAAATCGCTCGAACGATCCGCCGCGATAGAGCGCGAGGGCCGGAAGGGAGGATACTTCCAACTCGGCCGGGATCTGGAAATTCTCGTCGACATTCATGGTGAGAATCAGAACCCTCTCACCGAGCTCACCCTGTAACTGTGCCAGTTCCTTCATCAAGGCTTGGCAATGGCCGCAACCCGGCCTCCAGAACTCGACGAGCACCGGAACCGTGGCGCGTTCGACCACTCGATCGAAATCCACATCGGTCACCGGTTGAAGGCGTGAGGACATCGGAGCTACGCGGGCTTTGATAAAACCGGTTGCAGGACTTGCCGATAGACGAGATCGGCAAAGAGGCGATAGCCGGCGGTGGTGAGATGCAATCCGTCATTGGAATACTCGCGTGCCAGCAGGTTGGTCTCAGGCTCGGCCGTTGCCGTGAAGAGATCGACGGCGGTGAGATTCTTCGACTGAACATAGTCGAGAATCAAACGATTCAGCTCGTACCGTCGCTCCAAATGACCGGCCACCCACTCGATCCCTTCCCGGCTGTTGCCCGCGTCTTCGACTCTCAGCGACGGAACCGTCACCGGCACCGGCACGCCCCCGGCCGCTAGCGTCTGCTCATACATCTTCACCAGATTGCGCATGATCTCATGCGTCGGCCCGTTCCACCCGAGATCGTTGGTGCCGCCCAGAATCACGACATAGTGGGGCTCCCGGGCGAGAACATCCCTCCGGAAACGCAGGACCATTTCTCCGGTGAGTTCGCCGCAAAGGCCGCTGATGAATACCTGTCCGGCCGATCCGATTTTTTCTTGCAGTGATTCCCCATAGGGCGTGGCGCCGCCTTGAGGATTGTCTCTGGTAGGAGATTGAAACCCGGCGGTCAGGCTGTCACCGAAACAAATGATCCGAACCGGTTGCATTGTCGTCATGGTGACGCGATTGTACCGGCCGCCTGCAGGCCTGACAAGCCGTCACACTCGCGCATGCTTCGTGAGTTCAGCTAGTCAAGAATACTGATTTCCTTGACGAATTACCGACCTCCCTATAGGTGTAACACTATGTCCGACCTGAAAGCCGCGCAAGACATGATGGCCGCCGCTGTCGCCGCGAAAGGCACCGAAGATCCCGAAGTGGCTTCGGTCAAGCGCGTCCTAAAGCTTCTCGATAAGACCGCCAAGTCCAACCGGACTTATGGAGCCGCCAATCCGGTGGCGTTGAAATTCTCCCAGCAGCTTTTCGAAGAACTCTCCAATCATCTGACCACCTATGCAAAGCTGACGTTCCTCGTCACCCGCTCCGAACTGCTCTGCAAGGACGAAGTCGTTTACCAGGCCGAAAAAGAAGGTGGCAGCGAAAATCTCGCGTTCAAACTCTACGCCGACGGCATTCGCGAACTCGTCCTCCATCAAGGGCTGACAGAGGAGGATCTCGCATTCTTCCTCGATGCGCTCTGGGCCGGCCAGGACAAAGAGAACGACGACGATATCGTCACGCGCCTGTGGCAAAAAAATCTGGCGGCCTTGACCCTGGTCACCGCAGAAGAAGTTGCCAAGGTGTCCAGCGGCGCCGATACCTTTCTGAAACTGGACCCGGTCACGACATCGGATACGACCCTGCGGGACTTACTGGATCGGGAACGCAAAAAGAAAGAGGCGCAATCCGGAAACAGTGAGACCCAGAGCGCGACCCAGCGCACCGCACGATTCCAGTCCGGCCTGGTCGGCTACGAGGTCACGGAGGAAGAACTCGCCGCGCTAGCCAAAGAGATCGAGCAGGAGAGCCAACAGGACAGTACGACGTACATCCTGGACGTGCTCACCGCCATTCTCGCGTCGGAACAATCACCCCTCCTGCTCACGAAACTCTGCTCGCTCTGGGGCCACGTGATCACGGCGCTGGTTCACGCGGGGAAATGGGCCGTCCTTGAAACGGTCCTGAGCATCCTCCACGAGACCGAAGCCGTTCGTCCCGATATCACCGAGGAACACAAGCAGCAGATTGCCGCGCTCCTGTCCGGACTCGGCAAACCGGAACACATCAAAGCCATTGAGGCCTATCTGAACCGGACGCCAAACGCGAACACGGAGGGACTCTCCACGGTCCTCCTCATGACGGGCCCCGAGTCCGTGTCGCTCCTCTGCTCGCTCTTGGCCAACCTTGAACACCCGGCTCATCAGGCGATCGTCTCCGAAACGCTCCAAACCCTGGCCAAAGATCACATCGACCCGCTGCTGCGCGGCCTCACCGACCGGCGGCCTGCCTATGTCAGGAATCTGCTGGCGATTGTCGCCAAATGGAATAACCCGAAATTCGCCGACACCGTGGAGAAACTCGTGCGGCATCCCGATGCGCAGGTCCGCAAAGAGGCGATCCGGGTGTTCGGCCTCCTCAAACCCAACGGCAACGGGGCGCGACTCATCCTCTGTCTCTCCGACGGCGAAGAAACCGTCCGTATCGCCGCGCTGAAACTGCTGACGACCGGTCAATACTCCGCCCCCTTTTCGCAATGGACCGCGGTCCTTTCAGACGACACATTTCTGGATCGCGCGTTGAGCGAGAAGCGCGGCGTCTACCAGGCGATCCGGGCAACCTGCGGAGATGAAGCCGTTCCCTACTGGCAGGGACTCTTCACGGAATGGGCTTGGACGAATCGGAAAAAGAAAGAAGAATGCGCCGTGCTGGCGGCCGAAGCGCTCGGCAAACTCGCCACCCCTGCGGCCGTCGCCACCCTCGAACTCGGGCAGAAAAAGGGCGGCGCCTCGGTCCGCCAGGCCTGCACCATGGCGCTCTCGCAACTGCACAAGCAGTCCAAATCCAGCCAGCCTCAACGCAAACAACCTGAGGATGCCCCGTGAGTGAATTCAAGCTCGTTCAGCCCACAGCCAAAGACGAACAGACGCAGCCGCTGCTGACACACGAGAAATCCCTGTCGCAGAAAATCGGGCAGGGGTCCGAAGCCGGAGATATTCTCGATCAGCAACTCGTCATGCTGGGCTTCCAGCTCATCACCCAACTCAATACGCTCATCAAGACCTCGAAGATTCACGGCAGGACGAATGCCGCGCTGGATAAGCCGGTGGAGACGATGCTCACGCTGATCCAAACGCTGGCCCACGATCAACCCGTGACGTTGCGCCTGCAGAACGACTTTCTCTTCCTCGGGGAAAGCCACCTCAAAGTCAACGCGCAACAGATGACCGTGATCGGCAGCATCATCGATTCGCTCAATAAATGGAAAATCGGAGGACTCACGTTTGCGTCCGCGGTAACCTCCAAAGATCTCCGCGAATTCGCCTACCTCTTCGTGAGCCTGGATCCCGCCACGAAATCCGTGAACGATTTCCGGCAGGAACTGAAAGGGCGCGAAGTCAACGGCATTGAGCTGGAAGATCCCCGTGAACTGGAACTTCATGAAGACCCGAACGCGGGCGCCGATTCCGGAAAGTCCGGAGACGCGCCGCTGGACCCGAAAGTCCAGCACAAGATCCAGTCAAAAAACGCCTATGCCAAGGCCGCCACCGCGGTGGGAGGGCTCGTGCAATCCGTGCGGGACGGCGGCACGGTGAATTTCAAACAGGCCAAGCGCGCGATTCAGAACATCGTCGACTTGATGATGCAGGATGAAGCGACCCTGCTGGGTCTGACTACTCTGCGATGCCATGACCAATACACCCACAATCACTCAGTCAACGTTTCCCTGCTATCCATCGCCCTGGCGAATCGCACGGGCTACCCCAAGGTGGCGTTGGCGGACCTCGGCCTGGCTGCGCTGTTTCACGACATGGGCAAATCGACGATCCCGCTCGAAGTCCTGAATAAACCCGGCGAATTTTCAGACGAAGAATGGGCGGCGATGCGAAACCATCCGACGGAAGGAGTCCTGAGCCTGGCGGAGCTTCGGGGGATTACCAATCTACCGGCCCGCATGGCGGCCGCGTCATTCGAGCATCACATGAATCTCGACTACTCGGGATATCCCAAATTGAAAACCCCCTGGAAACTCTCCCTGACCGGCCGCATTCTGATGATCGCCGACTGCTACGACGCCATGACCTCCTCGCGCGTCTACCGGCGCGAACCAATGTCACCCTCCAAGGTGCTCAATATTATGTTCGGGAAATCCGGAAAAAGCTTCGACCCCACGCTGCTGAAGCTGTTCGTGAACTGCGTCGGCATTGTCCCGATCGGAAGCCTGGTCATGCTGGACACCGACGAACTCGCCGTCGTCCTGAGACCCGCCGTCGAAAAGACCGACGCAGAACGGCCGCTGGTCAAGGTGATCGCCGACCCGCAAGGCAATCTCATGGACAACGGGCCTGAATTGGACCTGACCAGCAAAGACTCGGCCGGCGGGTATCGCCACAACATCGTCCGGCTCATCGACAACACAGAACATCATTTCGACACCAGTCGCTACTTCGTCTGATCCCCTGTTCGCTGCCTTGACAGGCATCCAACGCCCCGTTATTCTGACCGGCGCTTACAGACCATCGCGTTTCATGCTTAGCCTAAGGAGTGTTCATATGCGCATCCCGGTCGTGCGGCCCCTCATTGCTACCGCTCTGCTCTCTCTGATGTTGCTGTCCTTCTCAACCTCCGTCCAGGCCGCCGACACGTTCAAGATGGGAGTTGTGGACCCGCAGGCGGTCCTGGAGAAATCCAAAGCCGGCAAGAAAGCGCTCGAAGGACTCAAGGAATACGTCAACACCAGACAAAAACTGCTGTCCCGGGACGAAGAAGACTTGCGCAACTATGAAAAGCAGCTCAAAGAGCAGGCCGCCAAATTGAGCGACGCTGAAAAGAAGGACAAAGAAACGCAATTCCGCTCGAAAATTCAGGACTATCAAAAGCGCGCCCAAGAATTCAATCAGGAGCTCCAGGGCAAGCAAAAAGAACTGGTCGACGACTACATGAAGCGCATCGCTTCAGCCACTCAAGCCGTGGCCGAAAAGGGCGGCTTCTCGATTGTTGTCGACAGAGGAAGCGAACAAACCGTCAAAATCGTGATCTACAACAAAGATACCGTCGATCTCACGGAGCAGGTGATTAAAGAGTTCGACCGCGTAAACAAGTAACGCATCGGCCTAAGCCGGCGGTCCGCCTTCAAGCGGACCGCCGGCCTCTCTCCAGGCTTTGATCCCGCCATCCATCGAAATCACGTTCGTATAACCCATCTGCTGCAACGCATCGGCCGCCAGCACCGACCGGAATCCGCCCCCGCAATACAACACAATCGACGCCTGCTTGTCGGGGATGAGCGTTTCGATATCCCGCTCGATGATTCCCTTGCCGAGATGACGTGCGCCCTTCGCATGATCCTTGGCGAACTCATGGTCTTCCCGCACATCGACAAAGTGAAACTGCTCACCGCGGGCCTGGCGGCTTCGCACATCCGCCACCGTACATTCTTTGACGCGCGTTCTGGCCTGGTCCACTAACTTCAGAAACCCCGGATTGTGCTTCATCCCGCCTCCTCCCGATCGAACAATGTGGTTTGCATCCCGCCCGGGCGCCTGAAGGTGTCGGGAATCAGTTCGTCATCGGCTCCGTCAAACCCGGCCCGGCGTCTGGCCAATTGGAACAGCCGTTCGATCATCTGCCAATAGGTCCCCTTTCCATGCTGACGATCGAAGAACGCGGATTCGGAGAGCCGGCCTCCCCGCACTTCACGCAGGCGGTTGGCGACCTTCTCGAACCGGTCCGGGAATACGTCTTTGACTCGTTCCAGAAACACCGACTCGACGCTGCCTGAAAGCCTCAGCAGGCTGAACGTCGCCGAGCGGGCACCGGCTGCCCGTGCTCGATCCAGCAACTCCGGCATCGCCTCGTCGTTGAGTCCGGGAATCACCGGAGCGATCGAAATACCGGTCTGGATCCCCGCATTGGCGAGCGCGTTCATTATCTCAAATCGCTTATTGATCGAAGGGGCATGCGGCTCCATTGCTCTGGCCACCCTCTCGTCGGCGAAGGGAATGCTGAAGTAGACCCGTGTCCAGGCGGTCCGGTGCAGCCGCGTCAGGAGATCCAGATCGCGAACGACGAGCGCGCCCTTTGTAATAATCCCCGCCGGATTCCGATAGTCGGCACAGACCTCCAAACAGGCCCGCGTCAACTCGTACGACGCTTCCAGCGGCTGATAACAATCCGTGTTGCCGGAAAATACGATCAACTCCCCCTTCCAGGAAGGCCGTTCAAACGCCTGCCGCAGCAGCTTGGCGGCCTCTTTCTTCACGACGAGCTTGGATTCAAAATCGGTTCCCGCTCCGAATCCCCAGTATTCGTGCGAGGGACGCGCATAACAATAGGCGCACCCATGAAAACAGCCGCGATAGGGATTGACGCTCCAGCGAAAGGGCAGGTCCGGACTGTCGTTGCGGCTGAGAATTTCACGGCTGGCATCGTGAAAGATTTCCACCTGTACCGCGGGAGCCGGCTCCAGTAATTCACGATGAGACGATTCAAACGGATTGGGCGGATTCGACACGCTTCGCATCGAAATATCGTGGCGGCACAAATCACGATTGTCAATCGCAGGAACCGCACACCGTGTTCACACACCGTACGTTGCCTCGCACGTTTCGTTGACTCTATCCAACCCCGATGCTAGATTCCTCAAACTTTCTGAGGAGTCTCACGTGTACGATCTACGCCAGTTACGGGACAATCTCGACTCGATCCGCGAACGACTTGGCCGCCGGGGAACCGATGTCCCGTGGGACAGCATGAAGTCACTGATCGAGGAGCGCCGCACTCTGACCATGCAGGTAGAGCAACTCCGCAGTGATCTCAAAAAGGGGTCCGACGAAGTCGCCCGGCTGAAACGGGCGAAGGAGCCGGCTGACGAGGCCATGGCCTCGATGAAACAGCTCGGCGACCGGATCCGTGAAATTGAAGGCACCCTGCGTGGCGTCGAAGATGCTCTCGCCGATTTGAACTTGCGTATCCCCAACGTGCCGCATGAATCAGTCCCGGCCGGGAAGGATGCTTCGGACAATATTGAAATCCGTCAATGGGGAACACGCACCACCTTTGATTTCCCCGCGAAACCCCACTGGGATCTCGGTGAAGCCTTAGGCATTCTCGATTTCGACCGGGCCTCCAAGCTTGCCGGTGCGCGGTTTGCCGTGATGACCGGTGCTGGAGCCCAGCTGGAACGTGCGCTCATCAACTACATGCTGGACCGCCATACGAGGCAACATGGATATCGGGAAGTGCTCCCTCCCCTGTTGGTCAACCGGGCGACGATGACCGGCACAGGGCAACTGCCAAAATTCGAAGATGATCTGTTTCAATTAAAAGACGAAGATTACTTTCTGATCCCTACAGCGGAAGTCCCGCTCACGAATCTCCATCGCGACGAACTGCTCGACGAAGACACGTTGCCGGTCCGCTATACCGCCTATACACCCTGCTTCCGGCGCGAGGCCGGCTCCTACGGGAAAGACACTCGCGGATTAATCAGGCTCCACCAGTTCAACAAGGTCGAACTGGTCTCTTTTTGCGCTCCAGACCAGTCGCAGGCTGAACTCGAACGCCTCACCGGTCACGCGGAAAGCATCTTACAGGGGTTGGGCTTACCCTACCGTGTCGTGACCCTCTGTTCCGGAGATATGGGATTTTCCGCAGCCAAGACCTACGACATCGAGGTCTGGCTCCCATCCCAGCAGCAGTTCCGAGAAATCTCCTCTTGCAGCAACTTTGAGGCGTTTCAAGCACGCCGCGCCAACATCCGCTATCGCACGAAAGGCGCGAAGAAAGATTCTAAGACGGAATTCGTCCACACATTGAACGGATCCGGTCTTGCCGTAGGCCGGACCCTGTTGGCAATTTTGGAAAACTACCAGCAGGCAGACGGGAGCATCGTCATCCCCGACCCGTTGCGCCCTTATATGGGAGGGCTTGACTGCATCAGAAAGTAGTGCGACATATCTTGCTACGGCTCGGAGGGGTGACGGAGCGGCCGAACGTGCCAGTCTTGAAAACTGGAGATGGGGCAACCTATCCGCGAGTTCAAATCTCGCCCCCTCCGCCATAGTTTCCTTCTCCCACAGTCAGAGGCCACACATCCTCCCGTATTTCGCATCGACATTCTTTTACCCTGAATCCCGCCGCCCTTCAAAACATAAATATTCACACGATTTATTAAACATAAGATATTGATAATATATGTAACATTAAAGACTGGCATGGACCATCAAGAATCCGTCGAAACTCCCTCTTTTGGTTGGTTTATCCCACCTCTACGGTATTTCATCACCGCATCGACTCCCCTATCCTGGCGCTAACAAACAGCCACTGTCGCCGTGCAGCCCATGGGGCTCCACCTCAGGGATAGTCCAGGACAAGGAGGAAGCAAATGCTGAAACAAATCGGCAAAGTTGGCGCAATCCACCGGAAGGTCCACGGAGCC
>OMJA01000347.1 GCA_900299245.1 Nitrospiraceae bacterium
AGAAGTTCCTGAATCCGATCAACGGACGACCGGGATCCATGCTCCGGAATACTCAACGCGGTATCCTCTGACACTGCTTTACATCCGCCAAAACAAAAAAGTGGGCCTGAGCCCACTTCCAGCGTCGGCACATTATCACGCCCCCCCCCTCAAAGCAAGGGGGACGACCCCGTCAACGCCGCCCAGCGGGTGGCCAGGGCTCTCGCCACAGGTCCGGGCCGTCCGTCTCCGATCCTCCTCCCGTCGACCTGAACCACCGCAAGCACCTCCACGGTCGTGCCGGTCAGAAACACTTCATCGGCGGTATAGAGCGACTCAACCGGCAGGAACTGTTCGCGCACCGGGATTCCCGCCGCTTTTGCCAGATCCAGGACCACCGTCCTGGTCACCCCCGAGAGAATGCGCGGACCTTCCGGAGCCGTCACCACGGTGCCCGATTGCACCGCCATGACATTACTGACCGACCCTTCCGTGACCAGGCCGTCCTTCACCAAAATCGCCTCAAACACGCCGGCCCGCTTCGCCTCTTCACGGGCCAATACATTTGCCAATAAATTCACGCTCTTAATGTCACAGCGTCCCCAGCGTAAATCCTCACACGTCTTGGCAATAACCCCGGACTCTCTGGTCTTCACCGGAAAGGGCATCAACTCCCGAATCGTCATCACCACCGTCGGAGCGATATTCGACGGAAACGCATGATCTCTCGCAGCCACCCCGCGAGTAATCTGGAGATACACCTTGGCCTCGGCATATCCGGCGTCGCGGATCCCCTGCTGAATCCACGCAGTCCACTGCTCCCTTGTATAAGGTCGGACCAGGCTAAGTTCACGCGCGCTACGGTCAAGCCGATTGAGATGCGCCTCAAGTTCAAAGGGACGGCCGCCATAGGTCCGGATGACTTCATACACGCCATCGCCGAATTGAAAGCCGCGATCCTCGATCGGGACGGTCGCCTCATGCCAGGGAAGAAATCGTCCGTTGATAAATGCGATATCGGGCACGACGATCAACCTTTCCCGGTTGGTGCTACCTGGACCAGAAAAATCCGCCGGTCTTCCGCCGTGAATTTCCACCCCATGCGCTTCTCGAAGACTAATTCATGCGTTCCGGGCAGCACCCCCTGGAATTCGAATGTGCGTTGACCGTTCTCGACCGCATTATTCCCTGCGACTCTGAGAAACCGGTCATCCACAAGAGCCAATGCCTTGGTGTTATAACTCGGCACCCACTGCTCCCCGCGGGTACGGTCTTCCCACAGAAGGATGCTGAACGCCTGCCCGAGAACGGCGTCGATGGCTCGACTGCCCTGGCCTTCCGAAATGCCTGCGGTGTGCTGTCCGACACTATTCATAACGATCCATCTGCTCCCTGGACGACAGTCCCCTTCCCCCTGCGACTAGGACTTTCGACGGGGGCCGACCCAAATATCCGTACCTTCCACACACACGTCATAACTGCCGATGCAATACCCGCCGCCGTCCGTGCCCTGCCCGCTTCGAATGTCAAACGCCAAGTCGTGCCAGGGACAGGCCACCACGTACCCTTTCAAACGGCCTTCGTTCAGCGGTCCACCTTCATGCGGACACAGATTGTGAATCGCGTAAAACTTCCCGTCTATATTGAACAGGGCGATCGCCTTGTCATTGACCTTCACGACTTTCGATTGCCCGGGCGCCACTTCATGCAGTCCGGCAACCCGTTGGAACCCTTCCATGCCACTCTCCTTACTGTGCCCGAAACCGCGCGGGACCGTTACATGCGGAGGAAATACTTCAGCTCGTCCCCGTTTGCAACACCGACCCGCTGGATAAATCCCGCCTCCGTTGCCAGCACATACCGCGCCGCTTCCGGCGGAGGACCGAAAAACGGACAGGGATCCTTCTCGCAGGGACTCGCGCGCTCAACCATATGCACGACATGATGGCTCTCGTCTACCCAGATCATATCCACCGGAAATCGGAACTCCTTGGTCCGGACTCGGTGGAGTCCGTTGGACTCAAAGATATAAAGCATCCCGGTATTGGGCGGCAACTGATCACGGAACGCGAGCCCGAACAACAGCTTTTCCGGAGTCTCTGCCACCTCAGCCTCGATGGTCTCCCCGTGAGGGAACGTCACCACGATCGTGTCGGTGTCCTTCTGCGGCACGAGAAACATCGACACGCTCATCAATAAGATCGCCAGCAGGATCATCATGATGATCCGCTTCTTCTTCTGCTCCCGCTCGCTCCCCTGCGTCTGCATAGGTCCCGTCGCGCTCGTGTTTACGTTTTGAAAACCGGTACCGGAGGCCCTCCATGGGCCATATTCCCCTGAATTCTAGGCCTTCTGACCGGAAGCGGTTCTGTTGACTTGGAAAAGAATCACAGAATAGAATGGCCTCCACACTGCGCACGCACTATGGTCGGGGCGGCGCGATCTTGTCAATATTGTTTGTTGTCTTAGAAGTGAGAAGGAGGCGTGGGTCATGGCACTGCTGATTACCGACGAATGTATTTCCTGTGGGGCTTGCCTGCCTGAATGTCCCAATGAGGCGATTTTCGAAACCCGGAGCGATGCTGAGAGCAAGGGGCATCATGTGGGCGACGGGCAGGGCGTAGGTGACAACATTTACATCATCACCCATGATCGCTGCACGGAATGCGTCGGGCACTTCGATGAACCCCAGTGCGCAGCCGTCTGCCCCGTCGACAATTGCTGCATCTCCGATCCGGCCTATCCGGAAACCACCGAAGTATTGATGGCCAAGGCCAAATCGTTGAATCCCGACAAGGCCATCGACGAGACAAAAATCTGGAGCGGTGTCAGAAACTAACCCTCCGCTATTGCAGTCGAACGAAGGCCTCGTCACTTTGAAAGGGACGAGGCCTTCGCATTTTCCCAGCCCGGTTCACAAGCGCTGCGACCGTGTCTTCAGCGATACATCTAGTATTGAACGCTTCGCAGGCGTAGACTGAGAGTGTCCGCTGTAGCCCCGTTCTACAGCAAGCGGCAACCGAACCTCTTATCCCATCCAGGAGGTGCCGTCATGCGCCAGTTCTGGCTTGTAAGTCTCTTTCTTCTCGCACTCCTCAGTCCCGGCATCGGCAACGCCAGCACCACCGAACTTGGATCGATCATCGAAAGTTTTATTACGCATCACTTTCCGGACGCCACCAGCCATATCTGGATCGTCAACGGCACGGAATGGGATGGAGATGAGATGGTCGTGGACGTCCGCACAACGGTGATCGAGAAGCAGCTGCCGGCGCCGATCGAAAATCGATATTTACTGCTCATCAAGGAGGGTAAACTGACCGCGGCCCAGCGTATTCCGCTCGAAGATGGGGCTGACTGTCAACGCGAAGAGACCTAGCACAACACTCGCGGTCTTCCACCAGGCAAAACAGAACGGCCTCCGCGGAATTCTCCGCGGAGGCCGTTTCATGAGATCACATCCGATCTCGAATTACTTCAACATCACCAACTTGCCACCGACATGCGCCGGATGGAGATGGCAGCGATACTGCAATACGTTGCCCGCCGCGTAGAAGAGGTCGCTGGTCGGGACACCGATATACTTGGTTTCACCCGGCTTGAGCACCAGCGTGGTGTTCAAGGTCCAGGGACCGGACTGATTCACAGCCGCGGTGAGTTGGAAGCCGTGATCTGCGGTCGAATTGTTCGTCACCTTCAAAAGCACCGGAGCGCCAGCGCGATTTTTGAAATCGATCACCGTCGTCGGCGGATACCAGGTCTTCATGTTGCCGATTTCGATGGCATAGAATGAGGCATCCACTTCAAGTTCCTTGAATGGCTGGCCTACGACCGATCCTGTTTCAAGGTCGCCGATCTCAACGCCGCCGGCTTGGAGTGCAAATGCAGCCGAGGCACCAGCGACGCTCAACCCGAGGCCAAAGAGGACCGATAACATCGTCTTGCCCATGACCTACCTCCTTAAAAAGAAGAAGAGATGTGATTAGGTTGGTAAATAACTTCCGCCAAGCTCTGATAGCCTTGACTGATCCGATACCGTCCGACGCTCACTCTTACACCCTGTGCCTACAATTGCTACATCACGAGGCGAAGCTTATAGCATAGGCCCCAAAATGGAAGCAAGCAGCTTCTCTCCGCAGCCCATTTCGAGGGCTCCCTCACTCCCATCTATTCGGCATGAACGACAGAGACTCAGCAAATTCAACAGCTTAGAGCGCATGACCGGCTAATGTCCTTCCGCGAGGTCTTTCCCGACCAGGACATCGTAGGGAGCAAAATCATCGGTAAGCTCAAGTCCCTTCGGCCACGGATCGCTCCGGTGAGTATCCAACAACGCCACCGCTTCCCCGGGCAACTGCCGATTCAAAGCCATCTCCGTCACCTTTTCGATGAAGGCATCCTGTCCGCGTTGCGCGACCGGGGCACCCGCGAAAAAAATCAGATTCGCCGCCTTCGTGTGCTCGCTCTTCCAGGGTCCTTTGACCGCAAACGTTTCAATGACCGGAAATTCGCCCCGCATCGTCTGCACCACCGCCGCCGCCCGCGTATTATCAACCTCTTCTCCTGACGACGCCAGATTCACCGCCACGACCCCGTCCGGCTTCAGATGCGCGCGCACCGCAGCGTAAAACTCTTTTGTCGTGAGATGAAACGGAATCATGTGCCGGGCAAAGGCATCGATCCAGATCACGTCGTAGAGATGATCGGTCGTATTCAGGAAAGCCCGCCCATCCTTGACACGCACGTGGTGATTGGCCGGAGGATGATACTCAAAATAGTCCTCTGCCATCCTGACCACCACCGGATCGAACTCGATGATGTCCATTTCGAGATCAGGCCAATAGTGCGCCAGCCACTTGGCCAGTGAGCCGCCTCCATGCCCAAGAATCAATCCTCGTTGCGGCTGATTCACCAAGGCCAAAGAGGCAACCATGAGTTGACTGTAGGGCAGAAACAGCGGAAGCGGATCGGCCTTCCACATGACCGCATGAAACGTACGGTCCAGCACAAGATAGCGGAACAGTTGGTCGTCCCGCACCCGCACCTGCTGATAGGGACTGTCCTCCTGATGAACCGGCGGGTTCAATTTCTGAATGGGATGGAGCGCCAGGGCGGCGAACAGGCCGCTGCAGGCCAGACCAAGCAATTTCCCGACGGTGCCGAACTTCGCCCCACGCCAGAGCCACAACAGTCCCAGGGCAACCTGAATGGTGCCCAGCCAAGCCACCAGCGCCTGGCTCCCGATCCACGAAAGCAGAAAAAACGCGGTCCCCCAGGTCCCGATCAGACTTCCCACGGTGGACAAGGCGATCATGCGGCCCGTATGGCGCCCCAGGTGCCCCATATCGGAAACGGCGAGGCGCAACATCGCCGGCAATACGCCGCTCAATCCGAACGCAGGCGGAGCGAGGAGGACTGTGGCCGCAACGCAGGGCCCCCACCGCGGATCCTGTATCCAGGCGTCCACCTGAAACAGAACCGGCTGGCTGGCCCAGGCGACGAGAAAAGTCCAGGACCCGGAAAAGAGCAACAGCCCGGCGAGTACACTCCCCCCCGCATACCGATCGGATGCCCATCCCCCGAAGGCGTAGCCGCTGCTCATCGCCGCAAGGATGACCCCGATCAATGCGCCCCAGACGAACAAGGAATTCCCGAAGACCGGAGCCAGCAAGCGACTGCCGAGAATTTCCAGCGCCATCACAACCGCGCCGGTCACCAACGCCGTGGAGAGCAGGAACGCACGCGAGATTGGAGGCGCCCCTTCAACAGTCATGCGAGAGGCGAAGCAGGAAGGGATCGACCACAACCGCGGAGACAAGACGCCACGAGGATCATTGAGGCCCCCAGTTTTTGAAGTAACGCAACAGATCTCTGACGGAGAGTATGCCAGCGACTTCTCCATCGTCAACCACCGCCAGATGGCGAATACCGGCCCGTGCCATCACGTCGCTGGCATCATGCGCCGATGCCCCGATATCGATGGTAATCAGCGGGGCGCTCATGATCGATCGCACGGGCGTCTGCGCAGGGTTCAGCGATTCCGCCAGCACCTTCCGCACCAAATCCGCTTCGCTGACCAGACCGAGGTAGCCGACGCCTTCACGAACCAGCAAGGCTCCGACTTTCGCCGAACGCATTTGCCGCGCGGCCTCGCAGGCCGAGGCATCGGGAGCAATGACCTGATCCACCGACCGCATCATGACCGCAAGCGGACGCTGCATCCTGACGGAATTCACGGCAATTATTCTCCTTCACATCACGGTACCGGATTCTACTCAACCGATTTTCCCGGAGTCAACGAAGCCCACCTCTTGAAAAAGCACTGCTGGTTTCAACCCTTTGATTGCCCCGTTTTTGATCCATTGCTATACTTCGCTCCATTGAATGTCCAACCGTCAGGAGAATCAGACCCATGCATATCAGCGTCATCGGAACCGGTTATGTCGGCCTCGTCACAGGAGCCTGCTTCGCAGAGTTCGGTGTCAACGTCACCTGCATGGACAATGATGCCCGACGAGTTGAAAGGCTTGAAAAGGGAGAAGTCCCGTTCTTCGAACCGGGCATCACCGAATTAGTCGCCAAGGGGAACAAAGAAGGCCGCCTGAGCTTCACCACTGATATCGCTAAAGCCGTCGACAAAGCCCTGGTGATTTTCATAGCCGTCGGGACTCCCCCAAAGAGCGATGGCTCCGCGGATCTGTCATTTGTGGAAGAAGTCGGACGGGGCATCGCTAAGCACATGACTGGCTATAAAGTGATCGTCACCAAATCGACCGTCCCCGTTGGTACCGGCGAGCGGCTCAGGGACGTCATCCGAAAACATCAGCCGACGCCTATTAACTTTGACATCGTCTCTAACCCTGAATTCTTACGCGAGGGATCAGCAATAGAAGACTTTATGCGCCCCAATCGAGTCGTTATCGGGACCAACAGCGAGCAGGCCGCCGCCATCATGAAAGACCTCTACCGGCCGCTGTACCTGATTGAAACGCCGTTTGTCGTCACGGATGTTCCCACGGCGGAAATGATCAAGTACGCCTCAAACGCCTTTCTCGCCGTGAAGATCTCCTTCATCAACGAGATGGCGACCGTCTGCGAGCGCGTCGGTGCAAACGTGCAACTGGTTGCCAAAGGCATGGGGCTGGATCATCGGATCGGCGGCAAGTTTCTCCATGCGGGGCCCGGCTTCGGCGGATCGTGTTTCCCGAAAGATCTCGCCGCGCTCGTCCAAACCGGAGAACGTGTCGGCTATCCGTTCCAGATCGCCAGCGCCGCCGCCAAAGTGAACCATGAACAGCACCTCCGGATGGTCGTGAAGATCCGTGAAGCCTGCGGCGGGCTCGCGGGGAAAACCCTCGGCGTGCTCGGACTGTCGTTCAAGCCGAACACGAACGACATGCGCGAAGCTCCGTCTCTGACGATTTTGAAGGAACTGATGAAGGAAGGCGCCACCGTGCGGGCCTACGATCCGGTGGCTATGGAAGAAGCCGCGAAGCTCATCCCCGGGATGATTCCGTGTAAAGAGGCCTATGATGTAGCTGAAAACGCCGACGGTCTGATCATCATGACCGAGTGGAACCAATTCAGAAATTTGGATTTCGACCGGCTCAAACAAACCATGCGTCAGCGACTACTGCTCGACCTCCGTAACGTCTACGACTCCGACCGGGTGACAGGACATGGGTTCCGCCACGTATCGGTTGGCCGGCCCACCAGAGAACCGCGGCCGGCCTAGGCCGCGGCCTTCGGCGAGTTAGGTCAGGCGGGGCAATTCGGCGCCCGTTTCCTGCTTGGCCTTCGGCTTATACCCCATACGATCCAGCACTTTCATGATTCGGGTCTTCAAGCGGTCATCGGCATCCGTCAACGCTGTCGCCAGCGGCTCCACGGCCGGCTTGCCGATCTTCCGAATAATCTCCGTCGCCGACTGACGGATCTCATCCTCTTCCGACACAAGCAACGGCACCAACGACGGAACCGAAATACCGCCCAGCTTGATCAGCGAATCATAGGCGCGCTGCCGCACATCGCCGACTTCGTCCACCAACGCTTCGACCAGCGGTGTGACCGCGCGGCTATCCTTGAGCTCGCCCAGAACCTCCGCCGCATATTTCCGGTTGAGCCAATGCGGATCCTTGAGATCCAGCAACATCGCATCGGCCTTGGCCGCGTTCGGATCTTTCGAACGAATCCGGAAGCTCTTGGCGACGCGCTTGCCACCCTCCTCGACCACCCGGATCGTCGCTCCGTCGCCGACTTTGAGCTTCTTGAGATCCTCAAGCGCTTCTTCGGCCACGTCAAGCACCACCGTCTTGCCGTCGTACGCGAGCAATTCCACTTCGAGCTGTTTGGCCTCGGGATTGACCGCCACCACCCGCTCGGTGACCAGGTTGAATCCGTCCTTTTTCTCCCCGCCCTTTGGGCCGATTTGGATCAATTTTACCGGTGCTTCGTCAGCCATAACATGTGTCCTTCTTCTCTAAAAAGGTAGATGAACCGTTACTGTTTCGCCGTCCAACCCAAACTCGCGAGTACGCCTTCGACGGTTTCCTGCACCATCGTATTTTCGTCTTCCAGCAGGGGCAACAGCGGTTGAATCGCCTCTCTCGCCCCGAGCCGCGCCAGCGACTCCGCCGCGTTCCGCCTGACCAGCCAATCTTCGTCCCGCAATGATTCGATCAACGGAGCCACCCCGCGCTGATCCCCGATCTTCCCCAACGCTTCCGCCGCGTGGCGTTTTACCATCCAATTGTTGCCCAGCAGACCGTCGATCAGGGCATCGACCGCGCGCGCATCGCCGATCTTTTTCAAGACACGGGCGACATCCTCCCGCAACGTACTGTCGGTCAACGCCTCGACCAGGCCGGGAACCGCCCGGGCATCGCCGATCCGCTCCAAGGCCCAGACCGCCGCCGTCCGCACGGCTCCGTCCTTATCTTTGAGCGCTTTCACCAGCGGCTCGACCGCACGCGGATCTTTGAGTTTGCCCAGTCCGGATGCAGCCTGCTCGCGAATCGCCCACTCATCGTCCTGCAACGCCTCCAGAAGCGCCTCCACCACAGCAGGCCCGATCCGCACCACCGCCGTCGTCGCCGCCTCTCGAATGACCACATCTTCATCGGCCATCAACCCGATCAGACGCGGGACCGCATCCGCCCCCATCTGCCCGAGACTCGCAATCGCGTGATCGCGCAGCGCTTCATTGTCGTCGCGCAACGCCGAAATGAGGAGATCAATCCGATCAGATTCCATCTCGTTACTCATCCTCGTGATTCCCTTCCTGCCCGGTGACATCCGTGCCGCTCAACGCCTCGAGTTTATCAGCGATTAAGCCCGCATTGTAAGCGACCAGTCCATCGCGGTCCGTCCTCAGCCGGTCGAACAGCTCTTTATGCGGACGCAGGACTTCCACATCCTTGATCTTGGCCAGCGCCTCCATCGCATAGACCCGGAGCGGCCTGATCGGAATCGCCTCCAGATAGAGCTGCGTCGGGCGGGCATCGCCGATCAACCCCAGCGCCTTGATCGCCAGTTCCTTCACCCCGGTGTCCTTGTCACGCTCCAGCCGCCGCATCAACGGTTCGACCGCCCGCACATCCGCAATCTTTCCGAGCAGATCGGCCGCCGCTTCGCGCACCAGCCAGTCGTCGTCGTCGAGATATTCGATCAAAATTTCGACGCTCGGCCGGCCGATCCCCAGAAGATAGATGACCGTCGACATCCGCGCTTCTTCTCGTTCGCTCGCCCCCTCCACATCCCGCAGCGCGTTGAAGGTCTCATCGATCCGCTCGCGGATCGCACTCAGTTTTTTCAGCGTGCCGACCGCGATATCCCGAACCGCCGGCTGCCCCATCGCATCGATGAAGGCATCGACGGAACGGGGGTCCAGGAGCTGGTCGAGCATCAACGCCGCCGTCACCTGCGCCGACGGATCCGGATGCTTCAACATGGCACACAGCGGAATGACGGCCGTCGGGATGGCCCCGACTAAATGTGTCAGCAACTGCCTCGCCTCGCCCTCCTGATACCTGGGAAGCAACGCCACCAGAGCCGCCGCAGTGTCCGTATCGAGCACCCCGGCCATTTGCTCCAGGGCATGGGCACCCGCCTTTCGCACGGCCTCGTCCTGATCTTCCAAAAGACCGACCAGCGCCACGCCGGCCTGCGGATCTTTGATGCGGGATAACATCGCCGCCGCTTCTTTTTTCAGTTCGGGCGCTCCGGTCTGAAGGGCCTCGATGAGTGCCTGCACGGCCCGGGGACCGCCGGCAACACAGGCCGCCGTCGCCCGCATGCGCCGCCAGTCCTCTTCATGGACCAGCTCCGAAACCAGCGTTTCAATTGTTTCTTTCGACATCTGTTTCGTTTATCCGGTCTCGTTGGGGTCCAACGCAATTCTGCTACACTCGCCCGGCTCTCCATCCCGCCAATGCCAGCGTTTCTTTCACGTGATAGCGCATGTTTTCATCCGGATGACCGGTCAGCAGAGGAATGAGCAGCGGCACCACTTTCGATCCGAACTTCGCCAGGGCCGCCGCCGCCTCGGCCCTGGTGAACGTCGACTCCAGCGCAGCGACGAGCGCAGGTACTGCGGCGTCATCGCCGATCATCCCCAGCGCCCTGGCAGCCGCGGCTTGAGTAATGACTTCTTCGCTCCACTGATCGCCGCAACCGGCGACGGCCCGCGTCACATTCGGCGGGCAGGCGCCTGACACCACCTCAATCAACACCGGCACCGCCCGACGGTCGCCGATGCGTCCGAGGGCTTCGACCGCCAACGTGCGCAATCCGGGCTCCCGCATCGCCGTAAACAAAAACTCGACCGCATGCGGATCTCCGATTTCACCCAAAGCCCGCACCGTATCTTCGCGAACGGCGGAATCCTGGTCGTTGAACAACAGCGCGAGGAGCGGGTCGACCGCGCGCCGCGATTTCGTCTTTCCAAGCGATTCCACCGCATGGAGTCGAACCAGCCACTCGGTGTGCTGCAGCGCTTCCAGCAACGAAGGAATCGCCGCTTCACCGATCGAGGCCAGTGCGGTCGCGACTTCCTCCCGCACGGCTTTCACTTTATCTTGCAGCAGGGGAATCAGCGGCTCGACCGCCGCCGTATTTTTTACACGCCCCAAGGCCTTCGCCGCATGCATGCGCACAATCCAATCGGCGCTCCGCAAGGCGACCACCAGCGGATCATACACCCGCTCATCGGCGATGGAGGCCAGAATACCCGAGGCGGCTTCCTGAACCGATAACTCACGGTCGGCGAGACAGGCGCCCAACGCTTCTACGGAGGGGGCACCGATCGACGTCAATGCCCCGATCGCCGCCTCCCGCACCGCCCGGTCCCGATCACGGAGAATCGACACCAACGGCTGAACCGCGCGCGGATCCTTGAACTTCCCAAGCAAACCGGCGGCTTCCTCGCGGATAGCCCAGTCCTCGTCTTTCAGGGCCGCGATCTGCTCTGCCACGGGATCCTCCACGCTGGACCTCCTGAATCGAGCCGACAACCCTAGCACAGGGTTTTTCGCAGGGTCAACGAAGGAGCCTCCGTCCGGAAACCGGTCTGGAAACTCGGCGCCAAATGGTTCAGTATTACCCGGCAGTATCCATCCCGGTTGCTGCAAGGAGGGCTTCGATGAAGTATTCCCGACAAATCGTAAAACGTATCCGAGTCCCGTTCCTGTCGGCGATGATCGCCACGCTGACCGCTGCGGTTCCCGCAGTCCAGGCTTATGAAGTCTGGCTGACCGACCAGTCGGACACGGGGAAAGAAAGCGGCGGGTTCCTGTATATCTACGACGGTGCGCAACTGGCGGCCAATCCCTCCTCGGCCAAACCGTCTCAGACCATCGACTTCTCTGGTGAAATCGGTACCTTCTGCGAAGAAGCAACGAAGAAAGCCGTCCGCCGTCCCCACATGCTGTTCTTCAACGCCGGCCAGGACCATGCGATCATTTCTTTCCTGAGCGGGCAGGTCCTGTTCATGGACGCCGCGACCAAAAAGCCGGATGCCTGCCTGTCGATGGGGAAGAACGTCCATGCCGCCTGGCCTACTCCAGACCAGAAGATGGCCATCGCCGCCAACATCGCGGAGAAGAAATTTATTCGCATCTGGACCGACTATGCCGCCCATAAGTTCACCTTCGATCCCGAGAAGGACGTCATCAATCTGGGAGCCATGGAGGGTGGAGAGCGACCCGACACGTCCCCCATCTGCCCGATAACCGAATCATCGAGCCGATACGCATTCGTGACGCTGCGCGGCGGAGGACTGATCGTCGTGGACGTGACGGCCACACCGATGGCGGTCGTGGCGACATTGAACAACAATCAGATTCATCCGGCCGGCTGCGGCGGCATTCAAGCCGGCGACACTCTGTATATCAACTCCGGCGGTGGCTGGCCGGTGGCGCCTCTCTCCTACGATGTCTACGCGATCGACATGAGCAATCTCCCCAAATCGGTGTCGGCAAAGCTCGTCTCGCAACGCGACGACAGATTCGCCGATTCGCACGGCATGGCCGCCGTGGGACGGTACGTATGGAGCGCCGATCGCGCCGGAAATAACGTCGAGATCATCGACACGTTGAGCAATCTCAGCGTCGGCTCGGTGGATCTGACGACCGACGCAAACCGGGACCCGGCGCCGGACCTGATGGATGTCGCACCGGACGGTCAGTATGTCTTCGTCGGCCTGCGCGGGCCGAATCCGTTGACCGGCAACGACAAGACCGTCAACAACGCCAAAGGCACGGTCCCCGGCGTCGGCGTCATTCACGTCGATGCGGACGGAAAAATCGGACACTACAAGGGCCAGGCCGCCATCACCAATCTGAAAGACGGCAAGGAAACCGCCGACACGCACGGGATCGCGATCCGCACGACCGGCGAGTCACGGACGATCACGAGCTTTCCCATCGGAACCATCGTCGAGGGCGGGGCACTGCCGAAGAAAAAGAAATAACCCGATCGATCCGCGCATTCGTGCGGAAGACTGCGGCTGTGACACCCGTCACGGCCGCAGAGAAGTAGAAGAAAACCGGTTCGACGCCACGGGATCTATTGCCCGTCCGAATTAAGCGGAACCCCTGGGCATGCAGATTCGACAATCCGCTAGCTGGACTTGGCCACATCGCCGGACGGCCCGAACCGTCCGGTGTCGCCCAAAGGCCGATCCACCCGGAGGTTGTCCGCTTTGCTGGAGCTGATCTGCACTTCTTCGGCTGGGGGTGACCATCCCAGCGTTTCCAGTGTCTCCAGGACGATCAACCGGAGCGCATCCTTGGCTGTCAGCCGCACGGAAGCATACGACAGCACACGCTCGCCTTCGGCCTCCACTTCGGACGCTTTCGGATCATAGAGAAACGCAATCAACGGCTCGATAGCCGTATCCCCGATCACAGTGAGAGCTTGTGCGGCTTTCTCGCGCAACACACCGTCCTTCAGCAGCATGATGAGATCCGGAATGACCGAAGGGTCACGGAACTGCCCAAGCGCCGTGGCGGCCGCTTCCTTGATGAAGGCATCTTCACTGACAATACAGCCCGGCGTCGGAGACCCCTCCTGCTTGATGCCCTTTCCCTTCAAGGCATCCAGCACGGCCGGCAACGCCCGCGGATCGCCGATCATGCCGAGCGAGGCGATCGCGTGGCGCTTGACCACCCCGTCTTTCATGGCTTCCAACAGAGCGTCGATGGCCCGCGGGTCACCGATCATGCCCAGGGCGATCGTGGCATCCTCGCGAACGGCACGATCCGGATCTTTTAAGGTGACAATCAACGCATCGACGACATGGGCATCCCGAACCCAGGTCCGGCCGATTTGATAGTCGGTAGTCATTCCGCCCAACGCCCGCGCCGCATGGCACCGCACCACGAAATCCTTGTCTTTCAAGGCCTCGACCAGCGGATTGACCGACGGCTGTCCGATACAGATGAGCGCAGTCCCGGCAGTCTCACGCACAATCTTCGACGAATCCCGGAACAGCTTAATCAAGGCCGGGACGGCCTTCGCGTCGCCGATCTTCCCCAGCGCTTCGGCCGCGGCACTTTTCACCGCCCCGTCACGATCACGGCAAACCGCGATGAGCGCATCGACCGCCGCCTTGTCGCGAATCTCCCCGCACGTCTTGGCTGCATGCTCACGGACCCGCCACCGCTCATCCTTCAATGCCGCGATCATGCGCCCGACGACCGCCGGCCCCATCTTGGCCGTCGCTTCGACGGCCTGATTGCGCACTTCCATGATGGGATCGTTGAACAGCCCGACCAGCGCCTCCAACGCCTTCGGCCCGCCAATCTTCGCCACGGCGCAACCGGCATAGGCCCGCACAGACCAGAAATCGTCGCCGCAGGCGCTCACCAGGGGGTCGAGCGTTTTGGGATCGCCGAGTTCGGCCAGGGCTTTCGCCGCCTCTTCACGCGTCGCATCATCGACGTCTTCGAGCGCTTCCAACAAATCTTCTAGAGTGTGCGTCATAGTGGTTATGGCTTCTGTTCGTAATACTGATCCCGTTGTCCCCCGTGGGGGTACGTCCGCTTGCACTTAATGACCAGCGTCTGGGTGCCGCGGCCTTCGACACATTGATCCAGCGCCTTTGAAAACTCCAACGACCCGGAGAGATTCACGGTGAAGGGAAAATCGAACGTGAACGAGATGAACTTATACTTGCCCGGCTTCAGCTGCAATTCCCGCCGTTCGGACGTCTTCGGCGCATCCAATGAATCCGGATCGGAGTGATAGATCGACGGCGTCACTCCTGGCACCTGCCACCAGGAAGCCGGCACCAACAACGTCGCATCGATGGTAATCGGATGTTCCTTCAGGTGGGCTGGCGGCGGACCGGCCTGCCCGGCCGAAGGCCATGCACCGGTTAGAAGCCCCAACATCGCTATCCCCGCGACTATGACACTCCATTGACGAAAAGTGTGCTTCTTCATGATTGCTCTTTATTTATTTCCTGGAGGAGGCCGCCGCCGGCTCAACCGCTGCCGCCTGGAAAATTTCTTCGACCGCCTTACTCTCCCATTCCGTATGGGTCTCGAGCCCCAGAATGCGCATGACCGTCGCCCCTGTATCGATGATCGACACCGGCTGGTGGATGACCTGCCCGTGTTTGATTCCCACACCAGAGGCAATCCACGGCACCGTCGGGGTGCCGGTCGTGGTGGGCTCTTCACCGCTCAAATCAGTGCCGGGGCCACTGAGGGCCGTCACCAGCACGGTCGTCCGGTTGGAAAGACCGTGCTCTTTGAAGACATCCAGCACCGACTTCATCGCGGCATCCACGGCCTGCAATGCCTGGCGGTACTCCTTCGAATTCCACCCGTGCGCCACACCGGCCCGGCCGGCTTCCGGCAGATGCACGACCAACAGATGCGGCACCGAGAGAATCGCATGGCCATAGCCATGACCGCTGGTGGCCTTCTGGAAGTACTGCCGGATATAGGACACGATTTTTTCCGAACGGCACTCGGGGCGTAACGCCCCGCACAATTGATAGTCCGTGTAGACCTCAGGTCTCGCCAGTTGATAGAGCGATTCGTCCATGTAGAAAATCGCGCTGTCGCGGCCGCCGCTCAAATCCAGATAGTCGAACATGCTCGGAGATCGCGAATACCCCCGGCTGAATTCAAACACATTCCAGGTGATACCGTGTTTCTCGACCGGCATCCCAGTGACCAGGGACGCCATCGTGGGCAATCGCAAGGCCGGATTCACGCCGGTCGCAGACCACGTTGCCGCTCCGTCTTTGACCAGCTTGCTGAGGGTCGGCATCGCCCCGCCCTTCAGAGAATCCTGGCCGAATCCTTCGAGTACGAACAGAATCACATGCTCAGGAGGCCCCTGTGACGGCGCACTTGGTTTGGATGTGGAGGAAGCATGCGCCGCAGCCGGACCGACTGGGATCTCAAACCCCAGTAGAGACAGAACGACAACGACAGTGAGCAACAAATATCGTGATATGTGGTGCATGGATGTACGTTGTTTCCTTTCACCCATAAGGGGATGCGTACCTTAGCACGCGAATTTTCTGGAAGGCAAGGTGGCCCTAAAAGGGGCCCTTTGCCTGGCGAAACGGGCTTGCCGGTGTTATGCTGGACTCGTCAGATTGTGACGGAAGGACTGCCTATCAAGCGAGTCCTGGTGCGTCAGTCCTCTGAGGAAAGATACGCCGATGCTGGCTCAGTCAGGACAACGGGCACTCGCCTCCGCACCACGGCGGTTTCTTCGAGTGTGCTGGGTGTCACTTCTCCTGAGCCTCCCCCTGCTCCCAATGGCATCGCTTGCGGAAGCCGAAGTCCGAGTCGTCACGGCTCAAGGCGAGTACCGGATGGGGGACCGCGACACCCGCGAAGATGCCGTTCGCATGGCGACGGAATCCGCCAAACGCAACGCGCTCGAACAGGTCGCGACCTATCTCGAAAGCATCACGGTCGTCGACGGCATGGACGTCACCAAAGATGAAATCCGGACCTATACCGCCGGCCTCGTCCTCGTCCTCGATCAGCAAACCAATACGACCATTCACCGCGATACCATCGTCGTGACAGTCGATCTCGTCGCCCAGATCGACACAGAAGAAGTCGGACACGCAATCGCGGCGCTCAGGGAAAACGAAGATGCCCGGGTCCAGCTGGTCGCCTTGAAACAGGAAAACGAGCACCTTCAGCAGGAACTTGAGGCCGCGAACCAGGCGTTGGCCAACGCGTCCACCCCCGATCAGACCCAACAGGCCTCCCAGCAACGGCAGGAGATTCTCAATCGCGTCCAGTCGAATGCCATGGTGTCGCAAGCCTGGACCGACTGGGTGATCGTCTCGCCGGTCGTCTACCCGTACCCCTGGGTCGGCCTGGCGCAAACGCATGCCCTCTTGAATGTCGCGCGAGGCCTCTATCCGACCAGTCCGTACGTCGCGGTCGCACAGCAGGTCATCACCACCAGACAACCGCCGGCGCCCCCGCAACCGCCGGCGCCGGGCAGTTCACCGTCCCATATGCCGACATATCAGCTGGTTCCTGGCCCCAGCTCGCAGTCGGTGCCGCGCACACTGAACGAAATCACCCATAGCACCCCGACCGGACCGCCTCGGATCAGCAATCAGCCCGGCTCACGTAACTTGACCGATGTCCATCAACTGAATCCGTTTCTGCCGCCATCAGCAGGCCAGCAGCCGGCGCCCCAGACCTCCGCGCGCATGCAGCAATTCCAGCAACAACACGGCAGCTTCAGCCAGGCACCGGGTGCCGGTAATCCGCCTCCCGCAGCCCGACGGCTCCCCCCGACCATCAATCAGATCCATCCCCCCATGCCTCACCAGGTCCCACGGGTTCCCTATCAAATCGCTCCGCGTTCCTATGGTGGAGGCGGCGGGGGGCACCACGGAGGAGGTGGCGGCGGACGGGGAGGGAGAGGGAAATAATCGATGGCACACAGGATCAGAAGATTGCTCGTCACCCTGGGGCTTGGAAGCGCAACGCTCTTGCTACCGCTGCACATCCACGCCACTGAACAGGGCGAGATCAAAACCCGAGCAGAGCAGTCATTCGACCGGCTCAAACAACACCACGATCCGCAGGGATCGGCTGCATCAGACAGCGTGGCACAGCCGCAAACCGAAGAAGACCGTAGTACCTATTCGCCGGACCGTTACTGGATCGGCAAAGGCCAGGGTGATTTGACGAAGGGCAAGGTCGTCTGTCAGCGCGTCTCGGAACTCTCCGCACGGACCGACCTGGCCAAACAGATCCGCGTCATGGTCAAAGAGCATCTGGTGGATCGCGTCCGGGAACGGACCGGCCGTGAAAGCGAACAGGATATTGAGCTGACGCGCGAGGAACTGGTTCAGGAATACCTGTTGGGCGTGAAGATTGTCGATCGTCATATCGACGAAGACAATAAAGTCTGCACCGCCACCGCTGTTATGCCCAGGAACCCGCTTCAGCCAAAGCAAGTCTCCGCCCCCGATCCCGTAGTCCCAGCATCCCGATAGCAGCGGGTCTCCGTTGCACTTCCGCGTCCACTTGCGGTAGATACCTCCTCCTATGCCGAACGAGAATAACTTCCAGCACGATGAGCTCTCACGGAAAAGTCCCGGCGAACGGCTGACGACCGCCGAGTTGGCCGTCGGCGCGCTGCCGGAATCTCCGGCCTGGTTCGAAAGCATGGCTCAGTGCGGCACAGCTCTCTCACAGGCAGGCGTCCGCGCCGTCGTGTTTCTCCACGGGTCGATCCGCGGGAGCGATGTGTTCGGCATACAGCGGCTGGATGAAGTCGGCGGACTGAAGCGCGGTTACTCGCGCGGCGTCTCCGGCGTCGATGCCCTGCTTGCGGCCATGCGCGAAGGAGACAACGGAATCCTGCCTCTCGCCGGGGGACTCACACCTCCACTCGCAAACGACGAGGCAACCAGAAAGATTGTCGACGACCAAGTCGGCGAGGCCGGGAATTTCACCAACAGGTACGTGGCGTTGTTTCAGCAAGCCGTCAATAAAAGCGTATCCCGGCCTATCGCCGCCCGTCGAATCCTCTGGACTTCGGAACATCACCACCTGGGTCGCGCTGCGGCCGCCGTCCGCTTGCTGCATGAACTGCGCAACCTCTGCGAGAAGCAGACGCTCGGCAAAGGAGACCGGATCCTCGTACTGGCCCACGGGCAAGCCGGGCTGATTCTTGCGCTGGCCTCAAATCTGCTCTGCCCAAGCCCCGTTACGAAACGGCCGAAACTTCTGAGCCTGCTGGCTGGTTATGCAGAAACGCACAGCCAGATTGATCTGGCCGCCGCAACCCGACATATCGAACCGCTGCTCGCTGACCACTCCCTGCTGAACGGCGCAACGCTCGATGTCGTCACGATGGGCACACCGGTACGCTATGGATGGGACCTTTCGGGAATGGGTCGCCTGCTGCACATCGTGAACCACCGGAATCTCCGAACGGACGGCAAGACCTGGCTTTCTAAAATGGAACTGCCGCAAGTCACGATGGAAATGCCCATTGCCTGGGGCGGAGACTATGTCCAGCAGCTGGCCGTCGCGGGCAGCGATGCCGTGCCGGCGACCGACGCGGCAAAAGCGGTCAACAAAGCCGTGTGGGAAATGGTCGAACCCTACGATGGATTTGAGCGCTGGCTTGAATGTGCCCGCCGCGCGGTACGCTTCCCCAGCGAAGGCGGTTGCCTGCTGGTCGATTACAAAGATTGTACGAACTCCACGAACGTTCAAGAGCACTACTACGGCCACGCCGCCTACACCAGATCGAACGCAATGCTCTTCAACACGTCCGAGATCATCCGTTCACTGTACAACGACACCGTGCGCTAACCTTCTCTCAACTGCACCGCCAACGGTTCCCAGGAAAAGATCCCGTCCAGATAGGCATGCCCGTTCGGGGTGGTCGCGACCAGCTCGATGCTTTCGTAGACACTCATCGTGGTGCCGCTGCCGGCCGACGCCGAGACCTGCATCGTCAACGCCGCGCTCGGCGCCAATGACGGAATATCGTGATGCGTCCGCATCTGCGACGGCGTCGCCAGCACGTTCACGAACACCGCCGGCGGGGCCTGGCGGAACTCGCCGTCATAGGTCACCCAGAGCCGGGCCGTGGCCGAGACATGGGCATACCATTCGTCGCCCACCGCGTTGGCTTCGACCCAGTTGAAGAGCGTGTTCAGACGCGACATGATCGAGACGGTGGTCGGTTCCAGCGAGGCCGGGATCCCCAACTGTGTCACGTATCCGACGTGGACATATCCCAGCGTATCCCAGAGGGACGCGTTGGCGCCGACCCGCGCATGGGCCGATTTATTCGGCATCACATGTTCGACAAAATGGGGGTTCGCGCTGAGACGCTGATACGTGGTGTCTTCGAAATAGCGGATCTGGTCCAGCTTGCAGAGCGTTTCATCGCGGTCGCCGAACCCGATCGTATTCGGGGCCGACACACTGTCCGCCCCGGTAAAGATCAGCTTGCTCCAGCCGATCGGCGCGATGCAGGTCGCGCTGGCCGACCCGTTCAGCTTATCCAGCACCGCCACGCGAGTCTTGATATCGTTGAAGACCGATTCAGCGCCTTCCTTGGTCCCGCGGACCCGTTCAACCAACAGCGTCTTTTCAAGCTTCCGTTGCTCTTCCAGCTGCCACACGAACGAAGCCGTCTGTTTGTCCAACTCAAGCGTCGATGCCATCGAAGCCCCCTTTTCATCGTGAAGCCCTTATGGATGGAGCGAAACCGTCGCAAGGAACCGCAAGAGAAATGCCGCACCGAACCCCGCGAAAGATGGCAATCGGATTACGCCGGCCGAAGGGATCCATCCACCCGTTGCACAGGTTTGAACAAGCAGCGAGGTCTCTGAGCAGAACGGCAAGTCGACGATCAGGGGAATGTTCAGCGGCGCTTTGCGGCAAGCAGAAGATGAACCTGTTCGGACAATTCCTTGATCAGTACGCCCATCTTTCCATGAGAGGGCTCAAAATCGACGGGAAGGTCGTGGTGCCGGAGCCGCTCACTGGCGGTCGGGCCGATGGAGGCAATCACGATCGACCTGCAGGCTTCTCTGAACAAAGGAATCTTTCCCTCCTGTTCAAGTAACTGCATCACATGGTCGATCTGCGCCGCGTTCGTGATCATCATCACGGGGATCGTCCCGGCAAGCAGATCAGCCAATACCTGTCGCAACGGAGCCAGATCCTCGGGCAATCCCCATTTGTACACCGGGACTGGTAACACGTCGGCGCCACGGGCCGTGAGCGCCTCCAGAAATTCAGGATTGGAATTTCCGTATTCCTGCACCGCTACGCGCAGCCCTTTGACCGGACGATATTCGTCAAGCGTCGACACGACATCGACCCAGGTATTGGGCTCCGGCACGGTCAGCGTGGGCGTGAGACCCAGTGCCTTCAACGCCGCCACCGGTTTCGGTCCGCGCGCAACCAGCGCGCACTGCTTCACCCCGGCCATGATGGAGGACAGGGGATGCTGGGATCGTATGATATCGAACAAGGCGGTCGTCCCGACGCCGGTCATCAGGACCAGCATGTCGATCCGGCCGTCGATGAGCTGCGCCCCGAAACGCAGAGCTGCGGGATTATCCTGAATAGGAAGTTCACGAAGGGCGGGAGCCACCGACGGGCGGCCCCCGTACCGTTCAATGAGCCGGGTTATCTCGGCCGCCATCCGGCTTTCAAAGGCAGCCACGGCGATTCCGGAAAACCCCTTCTCACTCATGGTCGATACTACTTTGCCCGTGCGTCCATCGCGCAACGGAACCCGGTCGATTCGTTGCGAATGGTCGGATCGCTGTCCACACGGGTGAAAATACGGACCGTCGGCGTTTCGTTCTGCCAGCCGGATCCACGCAGCACGCGCTTGGTTCCTGTCTCCGGTCCTGCGGGATTCTTCGCCGGGCTCTTCTCATAATATTTGGCGTCATACCAGTCGTTGACCCACTCCCACACATTGCCCGCCATGTCGTAGACACCGAAAGGGCTCTTCCCGAGCTCATAACTCCCCACCGGCATCAGGGTCTTTTCGCCGATCCACTGCTGGTTGAAATTCAGATGCTTGTTGGTCGGCTCTACGTTGCCCCAGGGGAAGCGGCGATCGGCAGTGCCCTTGGCCGCTTTCTCCCACTCCGCTTCGGTCGGCAGCCGTTTGCCGGCCCACTGGCAATAGGCCTGCGCATCGGCCCAATCCACATTGATAACCGGCCGGTCGATGAGGGACTCGGCGATGGTCTCGCCCTCCCAGAGATTTCTGGTGGCATTCTTGGGATTCTGCGGGATGCGGTGACGGGTCGCCTTGACGAACTCAAGGTAACGGCCGTTGGTCAATTCAAATTTGTCGATGTAGAAGTTGCTCACGAAGACGTCATGGCGGGGGTACTCATCCCCCCCCCCCCCACGGCCGCCCAGCGGGACACCCCACGGGGACGAGCCTTCCCGGATTAACACCACCGGGGGTCCATCTTTTTCCGTCCCTTCAGATCGGAAGAACACACGTCT
>OMJA01000348.1 GCA_900299245.1 Nitrospiraceae bacterium
CCTGCAGTCCCGTTTCCCCCTGAGGGAGGGCTCAATACCGACAAGGACTGTCCGATTGCAGAGGGACTCAGAATGACATGGCCCTGAACGACAAGAACCGCTTCGAGGTACGCCGCATCCAAATGAATCACTCCAAGGTTGTCAGCTCGAGGAGCCGCGCCATCCAGCGTGTCGATGAAAATAAGTCCACGGGTATCGCCTACCGCTCGAGAGCGAAGATAGTCATTCGGCATCACGCCGCGACCCGGCTCTACCGACCCGTTCGGATAGAGCAGGCCATCCCGGTCGATCCTCACATAGGTGCCGTAGCGCATAGCGAGCTGCTTTAACTGCTCGTATCCCCACTGGTCTCTCCGCACTCCGGGAATCGGATTCCGATTAGGGTGCACGTTGAGAGGCAATACGGGCTCACGGCTCTGTCCCGGGGAGAGTTGCACAAAATGAACTCCCCCTCCTGTCCAGATCGACAACCAGCGGTCATCCCGATGAGGCATATCACGATAACTCTGGCCCGTGATCAGCGCGCTGTCACTCTGCAGTGGGATATCCTCCACTCTTTGCATAATCAGGTCGCCGCCGACCGCGAGATCTCCCCAATGCACGAGCGCACCAGACTCCGGGGCTACCTGAGTCAAGCCAAGACTCCCTCCTGTCTGGACTGCTGCTCGTAGTGCCGGAAGCTCCGGCGCACCCAATTGCATCGAGACCGCATGCCTCACGGAAGAATGGACCGTCGTGACGGTCGCTTCTACCGTACAAACCAATCCGGGTGTGCTCGGCGCATAGACTTTCAGCCCTTGCACAGAGCCTAAATCCTGTAAGGACCGAAGAAACCCCATGCCCGAATCATTCAATAGCAACTGATCTGCACTCCGTGAGGCATCAAGGAATACATCGGGACGATCAAAGGTCCCAACAAATTGAGACCGCCCTGTCTGATCAAAAAAAGAAGGACTTCCTGACGATGATAGTTGACGTTTCGCCAGGACCGTCGCCATGTCTGATGGACTGGCCTGCGGGCTGTGAAACCAGCTGATGACCATATCCTGCGCGGCATCGGCGATGGCCTGCGCGACGGCCACATCCGTTGCACCAGCGGCGCTGGATGATTCCTGCCCGGCCAAATCAAGCAACGCAGCACCCAACAAAGCCAGGATCAGGGCGAGAATCACGACGCCGAGAAGTGCGATTCCCTGTTCATGAGATACTCCGGTTCGACCTGTTACCATGATGGCACCTGACTCCTTCCGTATGAGGGACTAGGAGCGCACACTGACTTCTCGAATCGTTGTCAATTCCCCGGCGGCTGGCAGAAGAGCCAGAACAACACGCGTAACTCGACCTATCCCTGCAGCCGTCCGGCCCCACTCGTCCCAGTACGTCAACCGGACCGAATGCAGGTTGTCGATCAAGACTCCTGCCCCTCCATCGATCTGCCGCATAAGCTGCATGCGATCACCATCATTCATCCTGGTGTAGTAGGTCACTCGGTTCTGGACCTCTATCGAAGTACCGGCCGGATAGGATCCCCTGACCGGGCTGGTTAGTTGCAACTGACTGCGCTGACCCGGGCTCCCCAATCGATGAGTCTCACACCCGCTCAAGCTGCAGAGCACCACCGGTTTTCCCGCTTCCCACCCGCTGCCGTTTTGAACCGGCACGGCGGTTTGGCCGGCTGAGATACCCCCCGTTGTAACGGTCCGCAAGGCGTGAATATTCGCAAGAAACTCAAGCCGATCAGGCATTGCCGTGACGATGGTGGCTGATGAAGCCATTCGCACTTCCTGTTCAAAGACTTCCAAACCTAGACGCATCTCTTGCTGCATCGTCATGGTGCGTTGTTGACGGACGGCTTGTGACTGCGTGAGATTGAGCGCTTCCAGACTTCCAGCCAGAACCAGCGTTCCAATCGCCATGGCCACCATTAATTCGGACAAACACATCCCGGACTGTTGAGTCATGGCGCCCCGCTGCGCAACCTGTGGATTCGGTCTATTCATCGCACTCCTGCAAATGCGGGATTCGCCCGCACAGTTCCGAGCTCCACAACTCGCGTCCCACCGAGTCCCGGATATGAGGCCGCCGCTCGAATCGTCACAAAGCCGGCTGTGGTAAGTGGCCCGAGCCGGTCCATCACCACCGTCCATGTGAGTGAAATCCCGTCATGTTCCCACTGCCCTGTATAGATTCCATCTTCCTCAGACACATCGGCCCCCTGACCGTCATCCGCCATCACCACATCCGTCCGGCCATCGTGATCGAGATCGTCCTGCAACATCGCCTCCCAACGCACGGATCGCTTCGCTTCCAATCGTCCTTGCGCAAGTGATAGGGCTCTCGTCTTCATCACTCCCTCCTGCGTCAGCCGGGCAGAAACGTGTAGGGCAGCCATTCCCCCCATCACAACGACCATTGAAATACTCATGGCCACGACAACCTCTACAAGGCTGAAGCCCCTTTCATCCGTAGGCATCATCGCATCGAGACCCGCCCAGTAAGACTCACCGTGATGGCGCGGGTATGCCCCTGCCTGTTACGAAATTGGATCGTGGTGGCGGTGGCCGAACGGCCGCTCGGATGAAAGACGACATCCGGTCCCGCACTCGGTTCGTCGATCTCCACCCCCTTCTGCTGATATGACAACAGATGATGTTGGACACGGTCGCTGCCGACCTGCGTCACAATCGCCTGGCGGTCCTGATCAAATACCAGCCGAACACGGTCTTGTTTAGAAATCGCCCACTGCCTCGCCCAACGGAGTTCCGACGAAATCTGCTTTGCGAACGTATCGGCCTCGATCCGCGCATTGAGCGCCATCAGATTCGGAGCGGCCAGCGCAGACATCAGTCCGACAATCGCCAGCGAGATCAGCGTTTCAACCAGGCTGAAACCATCTGCAGACTTCCATCTGGATTGTATTCTTGCTTTGCATTGACTCATGTCCGTTTGCTTTATCAAGCACCGTGCCTGAGCACGTCCCCACCGACACGACATGCGTCGAAACAGCCAAGAGCAGCAAACCCCTTTAAATCTCAGGGTAAATGAAAGGCAATTGGGGAAATCGAGCGAACGATAGCGTCCGGCAGTGCGCTAAAGACCGTGACTAGGCGGATACAACGGGAAATAAAATAGATACAGAGGAGAGCGAACTGTCTAACCCCCGCGAGAAGACATTATCCTGCCAGAAGGCCTTGGTACCACTCAAGGATGGGCATTCCAAAGAACATCGAGACAATGGCGCCAAGGACCAGAAAAGGGCCGAAAGGGATGTACTCTTCGCGCGTAATGATCTTCGCCGCAAGCAGCGAGACTCCGACGACCGACCCGACCAAGGATCCGATCATAATCGTCATCAGCGCCAGCTTCCATCCCAGAAAGGCTCCGATCATTGCCAGCAATTTGATATCTCCCCCGCCCATTCCTTCCTTGCCGAACAGATAGGGGCTGGCCCAGGCCAACAACCATAAGATGCCGCCGCCCACCAGAAGCCCGATCAGGCTATTCAGAA
>OMJA01000349.1 GCA_900299245.1 Nitrospiraceae bacterium
GCCGCCGCGCCGTCGGTGGGCAGGGCACCCACGAGCACCCCCGTGCGGAAGGTGACCCCTTCGGCCTGCATCTGCGCAACGCGGCGATCGATGTGGGACTTCTCCATCTTGAAATCCGGGATGCCGTAGCGCAGCAAGCCGCCGATGCGATCTGACTTTTCAAACACCGTCACGCTATGGCCCGCGCGCGCCAGCTGCTGCGCCGCCGCCAGGCCGGAAGGACCGGAGCCAACAATCGCAACCGTCTTTCCGGTTTTGACGACCGGCAGCACCGGTTCGACGTAGCCTTCGTTGAAGCCGCGGTCGATGATGTTCCACTCCAGGATACGGATCGAGACCGGATCCTGGTTGATACCGAGCACGCAGGCCCCTTCGCAGGGAGCCGGGCAGAGCCGGCCGGTGAATTCAGGAAAATTGTTCGTGGTATGCAGCGCCTTGAGCGCGTCTTTCCAGCGGCCGCGATAGACGAGATCGTTCCACTCGGGAATCAGGTTGACGACCGGACAGCCGGTCGTGCCCTGGCAGAACGGCACGCCGCAATCCATGCAGCGGGCGCCCTGAACCTTGAGCTTCTCCTCGGCGATGGGCTCGTACATTTCCTTCCAATCGAGCACGCGCAACTCGACCGGCTTCCGCTTGGGGCCCTCGCGGGCATATTTCATGAAACCTTTTGGATCGCCCATTCCCTCTATCCTTTTACTTGCTCGCCGCCGCTTTTTTCTTCCGCTCTTCCAACACGCGCTTGTAATCCACCGGCATCACCTTCGCGAACTTGGGCAGCATCGCCTCCCACGAATCGAGAATGCGCTTCGCGTTCCGGCTGCCGGTGCACATAAAGTGCGCCGTAATCATCTCGTGCAACAGTTTCTTGTCTTCGGCGGTGACGACTTTTTCCAGCTCGACCATGCCGGTATTGCAGCGCGCCGGGAACTTGCCCAATTCATCCAGCACGAACGCCACGCCGCCCGACATGCCGGCTGCGAAGTTCCGTCCGGTGCGTCCGAGCACCACGACGACCCCGCCGGTCATGTATTCGCACCCGTGATCGCCGGTGCCTTCCACGACCGCCCGCACGCCGCTGTTCCGCACCGCGAACCGCTCGCCGGCCATGCCGTAGAAATAGGCCTCGCCCTGCGTCGCGCCGTAGAGCGACGTATTGCCGACCAGAATCGTTTCCTCCGGCGTATAGATCGCGTTCTTCGGCGGGAAGACGATGATCTTTCCGCCCGACAATCCCTTGCCGATATAGTCGTTTGACTCGCCTTCGAGCGTCAGGGTGACGCCGCGCGCCAGAAAGGCGCCGAAGGATTGCCCGGCGGAGCCGCTGAACTTGATCGAGATCGTGTCGGCCGGCAACCCTTCCGAGCCATACTTTTTCGAGATCCGGCTCGACAGCATCGTGCCGACCGTCCGGTTGACGTTGCGGATCGGCAAATCGAGCGTGACCTTCTGGCCGTTGTCCAGCGCCGGCTTGCAGAGTTCGATCAGCTGGTTATCCAGCACGTCGGCGATGCCGTGATCCTGCTTCTGGACGCAATGACGCGGCACCTCGGCGGCCACGTCCGGCGCCTTCAGCAACGGCGTCAGGTCGAGCCCTTTGGCTTTCCAATGATCGATGGCCTTTTGCACTTTGAGTTTATCGACACGGCCGACCATCTCATTGATCGTCCGGAATCCCAGCTTCGCCATGATCTGCCGCAGTTCTTCGGCGATGAAGAAGAAGAAATTGACGATGTGCTCCGGCTGCCCGCTGAACTTCTTGCGGAGTTCCGGATCCTGCGTCGCGATGCCGACCGGACAGGTGTTGAGATGGCACTTGCGCATCATGATGCAGCCTTCGATGATCAACGGCGCCGTCGCGAACCCGTACTCTTCCGCTCCCAGCAGCGTCGCAATGGCCACATCACGGCCCGTCTTCAACTGGCCGTCGGTTTCGACACGGATGCGGCCGCGCAGATCGTTCATCACGAGCGTCTGATGCGTTTCCGCCAACCCCAGTTCCCAGGGCCCGCCGGCATACTTAATCGAAGAGAGCGGCGACGCGCCGGTCCCGCCGGAATCGCCGCTGATCAACACCTTGTCGGCATGCGCCTTGGCTACACCCGCCGCGACGGTGCCGACTCCGACTTCGGACACCAGCTTCACGGACACCGCCGCGTCCGGGTTGGCATTCTTGAGGTCGAAAATCAGCTGCGCCAGATCCTCGATGGAATAAATGTCATGATGCGGCGGCGGCGAAATCAACGCCACGCCCGGCGTGGAATGGCGGAACTTGGCGATGTTCTCATCGACCTTGTGGCCCGGCAGCTGCCCGCCTTCGCCCGGCTTCGCGCCCTGCGCCATCTTGATCTGCAGTTCTTTCGCGTTCACCAGATAGTGGCTGGTCACGCCGAACCGCGCCGACGCCACCTGCTTGATATAGCTGTTCTTCGAATCACCGTTGGGCAGCGGCTTGAACCGCTCCGGATCTTCGCCGCCTTCGCCGGTGTTGCTCTTGGCGCCGAGCCGGTTCATGGCGATCGCCAGGGTTTCGTGCGCTTCCTTGCTGATCGAGCCGAACGACATGGCCCCGGTCGTGAACCGTTTCACGATCTCCTTGGCCGGTTCCACTTCATCGATCGAGATCGGCTCCGGCAGGAACTTGAAGTCGAGGAGCCCGCGCAAATTCGATCGCCGCCTGCTCTCGTCGTTCACCAGTTGCGAGAACTCGGCGAACGTCTTGGGATCGTTGTTGCGCGTCGCGTGCTGCAGTTTGTAGATCGTGTCCGGATTCCAGTTGTGATGCTCGCCCTGGATCCGATAGTGAATCTCTCCGCCGAAATCCAGCTGTCGAATCGGCGCCGGCTCGTAGGCCAGCCTGTGCCGCCGCAGCGTCTCTTCGCCGATCTCGCGGATGCCGATGCCTTCCACCCGGGACGGGGTCCCGGTGAAGTAGCGGCCGATCAACTCATGGTTCAAGCCGATCGCTTCGAAAATCTGCGCGCCGCAGTAGGACTGCACCGTGGAGATGCCCATCTTCGAGAAGACTTTCAGCAGCCCCTTATTAATCGCCTTGATGAACTTCCCTTCGGCGGTCTGCGCGTCGAACCCTTCCGGCAGATAGCCGTCACGCTCCATGTCCACCAGCGACTCGAACACGAGGTAGGGATTCACCGTCCCGGCGCCGTAGCCGATGAGGCAGGCGAAATGATGCACGTCGCGCGGCTCGCCGGTTTCCACGGTCAGGCCGACTTCCGTTCTGGTGCATTCACGCACGAGATGATGGTGGACGGCAGCCACCCCGAGCAAGCTCGGAATCGGTGCCCACTCGTCATTCACACCCCGGTCGCTCAGGATCAGGAACTTGTAGCCCTCTTTAATGGCTTGCGAGGCCTGACGGCAGAGATCGTCCACCGCCGCGCCCAGTCCCTCCGGCCCTTCGGCGACGCGGAAGAGCATCTTCAAGGTCTTGCTCTTGAACTGGGGATCGGCGATCTCGCGGATCTTCTGCAGATCGGCATTTGTCAGAATTGGCTGCTTCACGCGGATGCGCCGGCAGGACTCCGGATTCTCATCCATCAGATTCGGCTTCGGGCCGATGCTGGTGGTAAGCGACATGACCAGCTCTTCGCGGATCGGATCGATCGGCGGGTTCGTCACCTGCGCAAAGAGCTGTCTGAAATATTTGAACAGGAGCTGCGGCCGGTCTGACAGGACAGCCAACGGTGTATCCGTGCCCATTGAGGAAATCGCTTCCTCCCCGTTCACGAACATCGGCGTGAGCACCATCTTCAACTCTTCGACCGTATAGCCGAAGGCCTGCTGCCGCTGGCGCGTCGTGGGATGATCCGGCTGCGGGACGTTCAAGGGCTCGGGCAACTCATCCAATGAAATCCGATACTGCGTGACCCACGACCGATAGGGCTTGCGGCTGACGATCTCGGCTTTCACTTCTTCGTCGTCGATCAGGCGGCCCTGGACCGTGTCGATCAGGAACATGCGGCCCGGCATGAGCCGGCCCTTCTGCCGAATCTTGTTCGTCTCCATCGGCAGCACGCCGGCTTCCGACGCAAGGACCACCACACCGTCGGTGGTCACCAGGTAGCGGCAGGGGCGCAGGCCGTTCCGGTCCAGCGTGGCGCCGATCAATTTGCCGTCCGTAAAGCAGACCGCCGCGGGACCGTCCCAGGGCTCCTGCATCGCGGCGTGATATTCGTAGAACCCGCGCCGGTCCAGATCCATCTGCGGATTGGCTACCCAGGGCTCGGGAATGAGCATCATCATCACATGGGGCAGGGACCGTCCGCCCATGGTCAGAAACTCGATGGCATTGTCCAGGCACGCCGAGTCGCTCTGGTTTTCCGAGACAATCGGATAGAGCTTTTCGAGATCCTTGCTGAACAGATCGGAATTGAGCCGCCCCTGGCGGGCGCGCATCCAATTCACGTTGCCTTTCAGCGTGTTGATCTCGCCGTTGTGGCACATGTAGCGATACGGATGGGCCAGCGGCCAGGTCGGAAACGTGTTGGTGCTGAACCGCGAGTGGACCAAGGCCAGCGCGCTTGTCAGGCTGGCATCCTTGAGATCCTGATAATAGGCCGACATCTGATGCGGGAGCAGCAGCCCCTTATAGACGATGGTATTCGCCGACAGGCTGGGAATATAGAAATACTCACGCCCCTGGATCGCGGATTGCCCCACGGCGTTCTCCACCCGCTTGCGGACCACGTAGAGCTTTCGCTCGAACTGGGCTTCGTTCAGCACATCGCGGGCGATAAAGATCTGCCGCATGAACGGCTCGGTGCTGCGCGCCACCGGTCCGACCGCATCGCTCTTCACCGGCACATCGCGCCACCCCAGCAGCCGCAATCCCTCTTCGGCGATCACGTTGGCGAACAACTGCTCGCACTGCTGGCGGCGGTCCGCCTGAGGCGGCAGGAACACCATGCCCACGCCATACTCGCCGGCGCCCGGCAGGGCCACCCCGACGTCACCGGCTGCGCGCTTCAAAAACTCATGGGGGACTTGCAGGAGAATGCCCGCGCCGTCGCCGGTGCAGGGATCACACCCCTGCGCGCCGCGATGGGTCAGATTCTCCAGAATCTGCAGGCCCTGCTGGACGATCTGGTGGGATTTCTGACCTTTGATATTGACGACAAAGCCGACTCCGCAGGAATCCTTTTCCTGTTCAGGGTCATAGAGGCCTTGCTTCGGTGGAAGCCCGGGTATCCGCATCATGGCAATCTCGTGTCGCTAGGAAGAAGGTGATGACTTCGCGGTCAGCGGCCACTCATACAAGAAGAGGCAAGCACGCGATATCGTGTCGTTTTATCGGCAGTCTCTCTCTCGTTCTTTTCTGCCCCGCACCTTACTGGATGGGCTCCCGCGCTGTCAAGATTGTGCAGGCCGATCGGGCCCCGGTTTGCTTGACTTTGTTTGCTCCGGTGCCCTACCATCCGCGGCATGTCGAACGCACCCGGCACCTCGACCATCAACAGCATGGCAGACGTCTGGGAGGCGTACCGCGCCGAACTCGACGGCGTCGAGCATCAGGTCCGCCTGAACCTCGATTCCAGCGTTACCCTCGTCAATACGGTTGCAGCCCATATCCTCAGCAGCGGAGGCAAACGGGTCCGCCCGCTTCTCCTCCTGCTTTCGGCCCGTCTCTGCGGCTATGCCGGCCGCGAACACCATCAGCTCGGCAGCCTGGTCGAATTCATCCATACGGCCACGCTGCTGCACGACGATGTCGTCGACGAAGCCGACATCCGCCGGGGCCGCCGCACCGCCAGGAAAGTCTGGGGCAACCAGATCAGCATTCTCGTCGGCGATTATCTCTACTCCAAAGCCATGGCCCAGGTGGTCGAATTCCGCAGCCAGGGGATCAATGAAGTCCTGGCCGAAGCCTGCACCAAAATGGCGGAGGGCGAAGTCCTCCAGTTGTACTACAACGGCAACCCCTCGATGCCGGAATCCGATTACATCAAGATCGTCGAACACAAGACCGCCGGCCTGATCGCCGCCGCCTGCCGCATGGGCGCCATCCTGGCCGATGCCTCCGAAGAAAAGCAGTCCGCGCTGTTCCGCTTCGGGCAGTATCTGGGCATCGCCTTCCAGGTGGCCGACGACACGCTCGATTACAATGCCGACGGCGAACGCCTCGGGAAAACGCTGGGACAAGACTTGCGGCAGGGCAAAGCGACGCTGCCCCTGCTCCATCTGCTCGACCATTGCGGAGAACAGGACCGCAGCATGATCAAGGACCGGATGGAAACCCGCACTCTGAGCCCGGAGGATCTTGAGCGGATTCTGCGCCTGATGCAGGAGACCGGATCGCTGGCCTATGCGATGGAACGGGCCAAAACCTACATCGCCGCCGCACAACACGAACTCGAAGTGTTTGAGGACTCGTCGGCACGCCGGGCGTTGGCCGTCGCCGCCGACTACATGATTACCCGCGACCGGTAACCTTCCCTCCGCTCACTCTTTTCTCCACGATGCGGTCGGCGAGAAGACGGGCACTGAGCCGGACGCAAGGGAAGCACCTTTCCGGTATCACACATTCACGCTGACCATCTTTCACAGGAGCACGGACTCATCATGGCCCAGATTTTCCCGTTTCGCGGCGCACGCTACGATGCCGCCATTGCCGGCGCAGCGCGCGACGTTGCCGCGCCACCCTATGACATCATCGACGCCGCCGGCCAGAAGGCCCTCTACGACCGGAATCCGCACAATGTCATTCGCCTGGAACTGGGCATGGACCAGCCCGGCGACGGCCCGACCAACAACCGCTACACCAGAGCCGGGGCCACGCTCTCGCAATGGATGCAATCGGGCGCCTTGAAGCGGGATCCGCAACCGACGATCTACTACCACACCATCGAGTATGTCCCGCCGGGAGCCGACCCCAAGGGCCCGAGAAAAACGCTGCGCGGCTTCATCGCCACATTCAAGCTGGAAGAGTTCGGAACGGGCGCGATTTATCCGCACGAAAACACCCGCGCCGCCGCCAAAACCGACCGGTTGAACCTGATGGAAGCCTGCCGCGCGAATTTCAGCCCGATCTGGTCGCTCTACTCCGATCCTCAGGACACCATCCTGTCGAC
>OMJA01000350.1 GCA_900299245.1 Nitrospiraceae bacterium
GAGCGCACACCGACCCGCCCCCGTGAACTTTCCGCACAGTCATGTCCCCACTCGCTTTCGTCCGGTTGATTGTTTCACTACGCGTTGCAACACCACCTCTTGATTCCACTGTTCATCGCGAGCCGAATACAGAAGCGTTACCGGCCCCTCCTGCGCCCGCTGCCGGATCACATCCAGAAGCCGCTTCCGATCCCGCAATTCGGCTCGATATCGCACACAAAAATCTTTCCATCTGGCCGGATCATGATTAAACCATTTCCGCAATCCGGTCGAAGGACCGAGATCGGGCAGCCAGAGATCGAGCGCCGCGCGCGCTTTCGACATGCCTCTCGGCCACAGGCGATCGACCAGCACACGGAACCCGTCGGCCTCGGCCGCCGGTTCGTAGATCCGTTTGACCAGGATCTTCATGCCGATTGCTATTGTCCGATGGTCTCGATCAGTGCCAGTTCGTCCGGCGCGAGCGTGAACCGCTCGCACTGAAGGTCTTCCTTCATATGCTGCTGATTCGTCGTGCCCGTCAGCGGCAACATCCCGACCTGCTGCGAGAACCGGAAGACGATCTGCGCCAGGCCGGTTTGATACTTCGCCGCCATGGAACGAATGGCCGGCTCGGTGAAGACTTCACGATTCGCCGTCAGAAGCGAGAAGCCCTGATAGATCAGCTTGTGCGTCCGGCAGAGTTCCCGGACGTCTTTGTCCCAGCCGAAGGCCGCGTAGCAGCGATTCTGCACTACCATCGGTTTATGCCGGGCCTTGGCACACAACAGGGAGAGCTGCTCAGCCGACACATTACTGATACCGATCATCTTCGTCTTCCCCGAATCATAGAACGACTCAATCGCGGCCCACACTTCCCAATCGGCGTCGCTCAGCCCGCGGCGGGCATAGGGGCCGTGCAGTACATACGAATCGAGATAGTCGGTATGCAGGTGCGTGAGCGAACTTTGAAACGATTGTGCGACCTGAGTCGTGAGATCGGCGGCCGCATCATAGGGCGTGCGGTGGTCCTGCCCGTTCACCGGGGTGAACTTGGTTTGCAGAAACAGCGATTCCCGTGTGACTCCCTGCTTGGCGAGTTCCAACAGAGCTTCCCCGACCAGCGCTTCCTGATAATGGATCAGCTGATTCGCCGTATCGATAGCCGTGAAGCCGGAGGCGACCGCCAGTTGAACCAGCTGCGTCGTCGCCTCCTTCTTCCAGGCGGTGCCGTACATGAATGAAGGGATCGTGACCCCGTTGTATGCGGTGATGGACATAACAGGCCTCCTCGTTGCATGCTGACGGAAACACCCCCGCCCTGTCCAGCGGGATCGAACTCCTACGGTAAATCCGGCCTCCACATCCGGCAACGACAAGAGGTACGGCACACTGCCTTCTGCTATACTCGTCACCATGTATCGTCGGGTCACGCCTCATATGCTCGTCATCGGCTGGCTTGCGCTCCTGATTTGCCTGTGGACTACAGGCGACCGGGTCATCGACCTGGTGTTTGAAGAACCGGACGTAGCGGCCGACAGCGCCGCGTCCACAGAAGAGCCGGATAATGCTGCCGAACATGTGCTCATGCCGTCCGAACGGGCCAACCACTCGCCGGCAGGAACCCTCCTCACGGCGGCTCCAGCAATAGACCTCGATGCTGCTTCCATTGCCCTTGCGGCACCAGAGGATGCGACTCCGAGAGCTGCACCGCCTCTTCACTATCCTCCCCGCAACAGACCCGCTTCCTTTCTTCTGCCGCTTCGCATCTAGACTCATCCAGCGTCTCCACGCCCTGCGCTCGTTCGGTTGATCGACGGGTGCCTTATGTATTTCAGGAGGCCTGTGATGCAACGACTCTTCTCCGCATGCTGCGATTCCCGTGTTTTCGTCCGCATGCTCTTGACAACATGCCTCACCCTTGTGTTCGCCCATCCGGCACCTTCGCCCTCAGCCCTGGCGGCCAACGGAATCAGCGACGGCGAAACAGTCAGGATCGACGCCGTCCGCATTGAAGGGCTGATCCATACCCAGCAGGACACTATCCTCAGATTATTGTCCCGCCCCCTGCCGGCTGATTTCACCCGAGCCGAGATCGAGGAGTTCGAACGGCGGATCCGCAATCTGAGCCTCTTTGATCAGGTACAGGTCACGCGTACCAGTCAATCGATGACGGTGACGGCGCAGGAAAAGATTACCCTGGCGCCGATTCTGAATTTCACAAGCGGCAGCAACGCCAAGGATCTCAATGCTACAGTCGGTCTGGTGGAATACAATCTGTTCGGCACCGGCACGCAACTGGGCGGACAGTTCAATTACAGTCAGCGCGGCCCAAACGTCGATCTGTGGCTGTCACAACATGCGTTCGAGCCGGATCGGTGGGCCAAAGAGATTAAAGGCTCGTATAGCGCGAACGGGATTCGCTTTGCCGACTCGTCCTCCTCCTGGACCCGCAACCGCTTCGGCGGCGAGTTCGAACTGAAAGGCCCCTACCGCTACGGTTCGCCCTTGCGGTACGAAGTGGTCCTGAAGATGTACCGAGAGCGATCCGAAGACATGACCGGGTCTCGCCGGCCGCCCGACGGATACTACGTGGGCCTCATCCCCGAGCTGACATGGGATCAGTACCATTGGCACGATCTGGTGCCGAACGGGTATCGCATTGCGCTGGAGCTTCGGCCCGGCTTCCTGTTCGGCGCAAATCAGCAGCGCCACGAAGCCAAACTGCGCTATCTCCAGGGCATCCCCCTCGGGGCAACTACCGTCCTCATGATCAACAGCGTAGCAGAAACAGTGAACAACAGCGGAAATCCCAACCATAGCCTCTTGATCGGGAGTATCGCCGGCGTGCGCGGACTGTCCGACAACCTCTATCGCACCCGCTCGCAGGCCTATACCAACCTGGAATTCCGGCATGCCATTCCGGTGGCATCGCGCTGGGCGGTGCAAGGCGTATTGTTCTCCGACTTCGGTACATTTCAATCGTTCACCGAAGAGGGGAAGCTTCACGAGTGGCAGGGCGCGGTCAGCGTCGGGACGGGAATTCGTATCATTCCCACCTTTCTGTCCAATACGCTCCTGCGCATCGATATTGCCCAAATGTTTGCATCACATCCCAACACCCTACTGCAGATCGGGATCACCCAGTATTTCTGACCGGCGGTATTCAAACGGCAGAAGAACTTGCTAGAGTGTGGAATTATTGATGAGGACTGACGGAATGGAAGATCTAGAAACAACGACACAGACGGAACTGGCGGTCGGCAGCGCCTATCAAGCCGCGCATCCGTGGGTGGTGCAGGCGATCACGGGATTTCTTTCCGCCTGTTTTATGGAATACCCCGGCTTCCGCGTGCAACGGCACTTCGACGAACCGGAATCCGGTATGCACATCTGGCTCTGCGAGATTCCCGCTACGCTGAAAGTTCCCCGGCTGCTCAAACGGCTCCAGGCCGACATTCCCGCCTGCCGGATCAGTGAGCACTCCGCGGCAAAGGATGCGCGGATCCGTTATATCGTGGAGACTATGGAAGGATAGACACCGACTCGCAGCGGAAGGCCGCGCCGGTACTAGGCGGCCGGCTCATTCACCGCTTCGCCCGAAACCACTCCAGCACACGTTCACAGCGCGCTTCCAACGGGCGATCCGCCATCACCGCGATGCCGGCCAAGGCCAACAGACTCATCACAAAACTGGCTTCTTCAAAATCCGTCATGGGTGCGCCTCCTGTTGAGACGTACCCTATCTCACTCGACCGTCACTGGGTAGTCCCCGAAAGAGGGGCGCCAATCGACCGGACGACGACTCGACACCCCCTTCTTTCGAGGGGAACCGCCATAGATTCTTTGAGAACTCAGGCAGGCGGTTCAGAAAGGCCGTTCAGTAAGGCCGCAGACGAGGACAGCACCGGAGGAGGTAGATACCAAGCTTCGCTTGAACCGCTCGCTTCAATCCCCTGCGAGCGGATAGGTACTTTGCCTCCAGTAAGTTCGCTACGTTGAGGATGCTGTCGAGGCGAGAACGCCGCTGGCGACCTTTATCAACAGCCTGTTAGTCGCGGAACAGTCGGACCGCTACTTTTTGTCCTTTGATCCTTGTGCGGCTCAAGGCTTCGATCACGTCGCGCGCCATGGATTCCGGAACTTCCACGAGCGAAAACCGTTCTTCGATTTCCACGCCGCCGATCTGTGCGGACCCCAGCCTGGCTTCGTTTGCAATCGCGCCGACCAGATCGCCGGGCCTGATGCCTGCGGCGCGGCCGGCTCCGATATAGATCCGTGCGGAGTTTGGCGACCGGCCGGCAACCGGTCGCATACCGGGCCGCCCCTGGCCTTCGCGCGGACGGATGCCCCTGGACATCTCACCGGACATGGGAGACGGACGGCGCATGCCGGGACGCGCATAGTCCGGACGGGAATAATCCGGCACTCTGGCCTGTACAGATGGAATCTCCTGCTCTTCAACATTCCCGCCCTGCGCCTGATGCGCCAGCTTCACCGCCGCCGCCGCGACGTCGACCAATTCAAAATCCTTGGCCAGCACCGTCACCACCGAACGGAAATGTTCCACATCGCCTGCGGCCAGCATCTCACGAATCGCGGTGAGCGTCCGTTCGATCCGTTTGGTCCGCAAATCCGCGACCGAGGGCACTTGCGCGACGATAATTTTCGCTTTGGTCAGATGCTCGATGTTCCGCAGCAGCCGGTGTTCGCGCGGCTCGACGATCGTAATCGCCTCCCCTTCGCGGCCGGCCCTGCCGGTACGGCCGATGCGATGCACATAGACTTCCGGGGACGAGGGCAGATCATAATTCACGACATGCGACACGCTCGGAATATCCAGCCCGCGCGCCGCCACGTCCGTCGCCACCAGAATTTGCGTCTGGCCGGACTTGAACGCGGTCATGACACGGTCCCGTTGCGGCTGGCTCATGCCGCCGTGAATGGCTTCAGCGCGGTAGTCCCGTCCCGCCAGACCGGCCGTGAGTTCATCGACTTCCAACCGGGTCCGGCAGAACACCAGCGCGGACTTCGGCGCCGCGAGATCCAACACACGAATGAGCGCGGCCACTTTATACGGCCGGTTCACCACATAGGCAGTTTGCAGCACCTTCGGCGCCGCGCCGGCTTTGACCGGCTCCTTGGCAATCTTGATTTCGACCGGATTTTTCAAATGCCGGTGGGCGATCGACGCGATGCGCGGCGGCATCGTGGCGGAGAACAAGGCCGTCTGCCGCTCCGCCGGCGTCTGCGTGAGGATCGCTTCAAGATCGTCCGCAAACCCCATATCCAGCATTTCGTCCGCTTCGTCCAGCACCACCATCTGCACGTGCTTCAGCTGCAGTGTGTTCCGCCGGATATGGTCGAGCGCCCGCCCCGGAGTGGCAACCACCACATCCACACCGCGCTTCAGCGCATAGAGTTGCGGCCCGATGGCCTGCCCGCCGTACACCGCCAGCACCGAAATCCGCAGCTCCTTGCCGTACCGCTGCACCGCTTCGCCGACCTGAATGGCCAGCTCCCGCGTCGGCACCAGAATCAGGGCCGCGGGGCGCTGCTTCGTGCCGTGCGCCAGCCGCTGGAGCAGCGGCAACGCAAACGACGCAGTCTTTCCGGTCCCCGTCGCCGCCTGCCCCAACAGATCGCGTCCGGCCAACAGCGGAGGAATCGATTCCCGCTGAATCGGCGTGGGCTCTTCGTACCCCAGCGTGTCCAGCGTCGCCAGCAGCGAGCCTTCGAGGCCGAGCGCGGCAAAGCCGGGAGAAAAGCCATGGACGGAGGGGGCGGTGGACGGCTCAGTGTGATCGGATTTCATATAGCCTAGGCGGCACCTTTCTGAAGTTAAGCGGAGATGTGCTTGGGCCACAACGACTCAAGCTCGGGAAACTTTTTGCGATAATCGGTATGACTGGCGAGGATGACTTTCATCGCTTCCTCCCGCCCGTACACGCTCGTGATTTCGACTTTATGCTGCACGGAACCCGGCGCCATCTTGTAGGTCAGGAAGTAATGCTGCAGCCGGTCGATCAGCGAGATCGGACAGTCGCCGATATCTTTGAAATCGCCGTAGGCCGCATCGTCCTTCATCACCGCAATGATCTTGTCGTCGGCTTCCCCGCCGTCGGCCATGCTGAATCCCCCGATGGGAATGGCCGTCAGCAGAATATCGCTGTGCGCGATGGTTTTTTCGGTCAGGACGCAGATATCCAGCGGATCGCCGTCGCCGACCATATTCTTGCGCTTCGCCCGTTTGCCGAACAGCGCCGCCACTTTTTCACCGCAATAGGTCTGGGGGATGAGTCCATAATAAACGGGACAAAAATTCGAAAACCGCTGCGGGCGGTCCACCTTCAAAAATCCGCTGTCTTTATCGACCTCGTATTTCACGGTGTCGGTCGGCACGATTTCGATATAGGTCGTGACCACATCCGGCGCCTGCTCCCCGATCGAGACTCCGTGCCAGGGATGCGCCTTGAACATCAAGCCCATCAACCGCTGAATTGGATCCATACCCGAACGCCCCATCGACTCCTCCTGAGCTGAATGCCAATATCCATGCGCCGGCTGACGCCGAACGCCGTTGTCTGAACCGAGTACAGGATGCTGAATGAGAAACCGCTGAACGGATCGCGCTACCGACCGGTTCCGCCTCCATCGAGCTCCGCGCGCACGACCGGGCCGGCACCGGCCTGACCGAGCACGACAGACCGACGCCCGAACGCTCAATCAGCAGCACATGGGGCCGCCGTCACGCGACAGGATACGGAACGGTCTCTTTCGTAGAGGACAACGGATCAGAGAATATACGGTTAGACGTCTTCAGGCAGTTGAATCGGTCCGGCCCATTCCCCTTTGGCCAACGCCACTTCCTGATACCCGCCGTCA
>OMJA01000351.1 GCA_900299245.1 Nitrospiraceae bacterium
CCGTCCGGCACGAACACATTCGTCGCTTCTCTCGTGACCGAAAACGATTTGTGCCGGAACCGGGAACGCGCTTGCGCCCCGTACTGCACCACCAACTCATCGCAACGGGCGGCAAAGGCTTCCGACAACAGATCGAGCGTATCGATCCGCGCCGAAAGATCGACGACCCGATCGATCGTCTCGCAATTCCGCACCGCCTCTGTTTGAAGAGTTCCCGGCTGACAGCCGATCAGGAGCGCGCCGAAACAGACGGCACAAATCACCGCGGCGGCCCGCGTTACGTTTCCGGCCAAGCAGACACCGGTCATGACTCCCTCCCGGCTTGCATCTCTCCGCAAATCCCGCTACTGATGTGGCTCCGCTTCCCCTATCTGGAGGGTATTATGACACGCCGCATTCTTCTGTGTTCGTCGCTCTTCTTCGGCCTCACCGGCTGCGATCTGCATTCCCCGGCGCTGCAGCAGGACCGCCTCACGTCCCTCGGATCAGCTCAAACGCACGCAACGGCCACACGCGTCAACGGGGAAATCAGACGGCGCTCGGTCACGATCGATGGCGTCTCACTCAGCATTCTGGAAGCCGGCACCGGAGACCCGATTATCTTCGTCCACGGCGTCGTCACGACGAGCAATATCTTCCCGAAGTATCTGAACGCCTATTCACCGGACTTCCGTGGAATTGCCGTCGACCTCCGGGGATACGGCGATTCCCAGAAGCCGGACAGCGGGTTCACCGTCAAGCAATTTTCCACGGATCTGATCGCGTTGGCGGACAAGCTGGGGATCGACAAACCCGTCTGGGTCGGGGTCTCCATGGGCGGCATGATTTTGCAGCAATTGGCCTTGGATTATCCTGAACGCGTACGGGCGCTCGTGCTCGTCTCCACGACCGACGGAGCGATGGTGCTCGATAAAGATCTGCCCACTATCGGCAACCCGCGTGACTACCGTGAGGTCTCAACAAACATCATCGTGGAGAGCTTTCCTCAGGGGACCCCCTCCACACTGTACCAGCCGTTGCTGGACCGCATTCCTACCTGGAACGGTACAGTGCTGCGCGAAGCGTTGACGAGCATGGCTCAGGCCAACGTGCACGGACGACTTCACACAATCACCGCGCCCACCCTGGTCATCGTCGGAGCCAAAGACGACGTGGCCACGCCCGCCATCGCGCGAGGAATCCAGGCGCAGATCGCCGGCGCGCAACTCGTGGAGTTCAACACCGGCCATTTCATGATGGCCGAAGATCCGGAACGGTTTCGCACGGTGCTGGGAGAGTTTCTGCAAATCTTGAAGCGATAGCAGTCCGTTATTCGGGACGTTGCGGCGAGGATCGTACCGTACTCTCGATATGTCGAATCGACCGGACTTCCTCCGCCGTCAATTCGCGCCAGGTGCCGGGCGCAAGATCCCCCAGCCCGACGGGACCGATCGCGACCCGCACCAATCGTAACGTCGGATGGCCCACCGCCGCGGTCATGCGGCGCACCTGCCGGTTCATCCCCTCTCGAATCGTCAGCTCGATCCAGCAGGTTGGCACCGTTTTCCGGAATCGAATCGGCACCGATCGATCGGGAAGGTCCGGCTCCCCGGTCAGTCGCCGGACCTCAGCCGGTCTCGTCCTGGTTCCGCTCAAGCTCACGCCTCTGCGCAATTGCTCAAGGGCCTGTTCGTCGGGAATGCGCTCAACTTGGACGAGATAGACCTTGGGCAGTTTGTGTTGCGGGTCGGTGATGCGGTGCGCCAGCGATCCGTCGGATGTCAGCAGCATCAACCCTTCGCTGTCCCTGTCGAGGCGGCCGGCAGCATAGACACCGGGAAGTTCAACATAGTCCGCCAGCGTCGGCCGCCCCTCCGGATCCGTGAAACAGGTCAGCACTCCGTACGGCTTGTGCAATGCAATCGTGCGGGGAAGACCGGTCGTCGCTCCGGCGTGAGGTCTGGGGATTGGAAATTTCACCGGCAGGCCGTCGCAGTCTCCGCCTGATGCCGGGTGAAAATGCGCACGATCCCGGCACTCTCAGGCAGATGGCGGTGCACCTCACCATCGCTGATATTATCGATCGGCATACGTCACTATACCTGAGCCGGCTCGTCACCAACAAATCATGTGCCCGTGTAGAATCGTAGGTATTCCCATTCAATTTTCCGCTCATTTCGCGAACGGTTCCCGCCCCGGCTCCATCACATCTTACTGTTCGTACGTCTCGAATACCTGATGCCTGCGGGACTTAGCAAACCGGCCTGCTCCGCGATGGTGGATATCGCACATCATTTCTACACGGCACCCTGCTTGCTCTCTATCATGACGTGAGAGCCTCGCCACTCTCATCGGATTCATCGTTGGTTTATAGCGGCCACCGCGGTACGTACCTCCGTGGCTATTTCATCAACTCATAACCCGAGGAGGTTCCCATGACTCGCTATGCACAATTCGTCGCACTCGCCGCATTCCTGACGTTCGGTCTCGGCACCGCCGTCACCTTCGCCGGCGAACCGGCCCCGGCCGAACAGAAGGACAAGAAGGATATGAGCGGCTCCAAAGCCGATGACGACAGCAAGAAGAAGGATGAGAAGAAAGATATGGGCGGCAGATAACCATCACGCTCCGGGGCGCAACATTCGTTGCGCCCCTCCTTCCTTCCCCCAGACTTCACCTCAGACAGAGATCCGGAAATCTGTAGGCCTCACCCTACAGAGCGGTGGCAGCTCTCTACAGACTCCATGACCGTTGCAGGACCCGCTTGACCGATTCCCTTGAATAACGAATGCTTTCTTATCCATCCTGCCTACAGCTCTCAGGCATCGACTTTGCTCACCAGATCCGCATTCCATTTGTCATCCTTCACCAGGAGGAATCCATGCACCGACGGGCACCGTTTCACGCCTCATCGCTCCGCGCCGCTTCGCTCATCGTGCTCTGGGCCATTGCACCCATCGGTTGCGTCACGAAGGAAACGCACACCAAAACGCTCAGTGAATTGGATGCGGCCAAGAAAACCTCCGCGCAACAAGCGGCGGAACTTGAGGCCCTGAAGAAACAATCCCAGGCACAGGCCGATCAGCTCAAACAGCAACTGGCAGGCCTGCAGCAGAATCTTGATCAGGAAGCGGCGCAACGAAGAACCGCGGAGGAAGCCGCCGCCGCACTGGCGAAAGAACGGGCGGCCCTGGAGGCCCGCTCCGGAGACTTGCAAGCCAGGCTGGACAGCCTCGAACGGGAAAAAGGCCAGCTCGGCAGCGATCTGACCGATGTCCGCAACCAGATCGATCAACTCCAGAAAAAGCTGGCCGATGAAGCGGCCCAGGTCAGCGC